>CAVAOU010000008.1:0-17533 GCA_963590085.1 Senegalimassilia sp.
GGATTGTCTTATGGTGTAATGGTAGCACTGCAGTTTTTGGTTCTGCCTGTCCTGGTTCGAATCCGGGTAAGACAACTCACAACGAGGAGCGATTTTCTAATCGCTCCTTTTTGTTTGTGCTCTGGTGGGGGGCTTTTGTTGATGCGGTGGCGTACTTACAGCACGCAAATATTTGATAGTCAGCCTAGCCCCAGGCTAAAGCCATGGGGTTTTGGAATATTGCGCCTCTACGAGGCTCTCACTTCTTCCTTGCCTTTGACTTACTGGCCGGCGGTCTGACTCTATCCGAAATTTATTGCAAATTTGTAGTAAATTTCGATTTGGAAGGGTAGTCTATCCGAAATTTATTGTAAAATTACAGTAAATTTCGGATGGGAATGGTGATATTTGTTGGGGAAGCATAAAGAAACAGGGCTGACGCTTTGAGAGTGTCAGCCCTGGGAATATAATAGTTTGTTTTATTATTCCTCTTCTTCTGCTTCGTCTTCCTTCATGTTGTGGAACACGTTCTGCACGTCGTCATCGTCCTCAAACTTCTCGAGGAGTTTCTCGATTTGCTCGCGCTGCTCTGGAGTCACTTCCTTGTAGTCGTTAGGAATGCGCTCAAACTCTGCGCTCTGGATTTCGAAGCCGTTGTCCTCGAGGTATTTCTGGATGTTGGCAAATGCGTCGAATGCGCCGTAGATAGCGATGTCTTCGCCTTCGTTTTCCACCTCGTCAACGCCGAAGTCGATGAGTTCGAGTTCGAGTTCCTCAAGGTCTACGCCCTCCTTCGGAGCCACCTTGAACACACATTTATGGTCGAAAAGGAAAGAAAGGCTGCCCGATGTGCCGAGCGAACCGCCGAACTTGTTGAAGTAACTGCGCACGTTGGCAACGGTACGGGTGTTGTTGTCGGTAGCAGTTTCCACTACGATGGCGATGCCGTAAGGGCCGTATCCTTCGTATACGATTTCCTTGTAGTCGCTTGCATCCTTGTCAGTGGCTTTCTTGATGGCACGTTCAACGGTGTCCTTAGGCATGTTGGCTGCTTTTGCGTTCTGCAGGAGTACACGCAAGCGGGAGTTTCCGGAAGGGTCAGGGCCTGCGGCCTTTACGCAGATGGTGATTTCCTTACCGATTTTAGTGAACGTACGCGACATGTTGCCCCAACGTTTAAGTTTTCTCGCTTTGCGATATTCAAAAGCTCTTCCCATGTTGATGATTTACTTTTTGTTATGTTATTGTTCTATTGTTTTTCTGTTATCGTAGTTGAGCGCCGAGTTGCTTTTGCAGGTTGGCGATGATTTTGTTCATCACGGCATCGATTTGTTTGTCGTTGAGAGTCTTTTCATCGTCCTGCAGGGTCATGCTCACGGCGTAGGATTTCTTGCCGGCCTCGAGGTTCTTGCCTTCATACACGTCGAAGAGAGTAACGCTCTTGAGCAGGCGCTTCTCCGAGTTGCGGATCACTGTTTCCACGTCAGCAAATGTGGTAGCGGCGTCGATGAGCAGCGCGAGGTCGCGCTTCACAGGCATCGACTTCGGAAGGTCGGTGTATTCCACCTTCTTCTTCAGCGCCATCTTCACCAGCGCGTTCCAGTTGAGTTCAGCGAAGTAGACCGGTTGGCTGATGTCGGCCTTCTTGAGCATCTTGTGGCTCACTACACCGGCGTAGCCGATGAGTTTGCCGCCGCGGTTGGTGTATTCGAGACACGCCGAGAACAGGTCGTTGGAGGTTTGCTTCGCAACGAGTTCCTTGGCGGTGATGCCCAGGCGGGCGAAGATGTTTTCAACCGATGCCTTGAGGTCGAACACTGTCGACTTCTGTGCCGGTGCCGTCCAGTTGGCGGTGCGGAGGTCGCCCGTCATCCAGAGGCCGAGGTGGGTCTCTTCCGAGAACTGTGCCAACGGCTTTTCTTCCGTTTGTTCAGCCTGCGGGTTGAAGTGGTATACGTTGCCGAACTCATACATTGTGAGGTTGGCGTTCTTGCGGTTGATGTTGTGCGCGAGGCTCTCCAGACCGCCGAAAATCAGCGACTGGCGGAGCACTGCGAGGTCGTTGCTCAGCGGGTTGAGCAGGCGCACGCAGTTGTCGAGCGGATAGGTCTCCAGGCCGTCGTAGTAACTAACGGCGGTGAGCGAGTTGTTCATAATCTCGTGGTATCCGGCAGCGGTGAGTTGCTCCGACACGAGGTTCTGCAACTGGTTTGCGTCGTCGTTAGGCTGGCGGTAGGACAGCGAAGCGTGGAGCGTTTCGCCGAATTCCACGTTGTTGTAGCCATAGATGCGCAGGATGTCCTCTACCACGTCGCACGGACGGGTCACGTCTACGCGGTAGGTAGGCACGCGAAGGGTTACCACGTCGTCGCTTTCGCTCTCGATTTCCATCTCGAGGGCTGCGAGTATAGTCTTCACAAGGTTCTTGTCGAGAGCCTTGCCGATGAGTCGTGTCATGTAGTCGTACGACAGTTCGACGCGCGGACGCTCCATCGGAGCAGGATAGTAGTCGAAGATGTCGCCGCAGATTTCACCGCCTGCCAGTTCCTTGACAAGGATGGCGGCAATCTTCAGCGCGTAGATGGCGTTGTTGGCGTCCACGCCGCGCTCATAGCGGAACGATGCGTCGGTGTTGAGCGCCTGGCGGCGGGCTGTCTTGCGCACCCATGTTGGGTGGAAGCAAGCCGACTCAAGGAACACGTCGGTGGTGGCTTCTGTCACGCCTGAGTCGAGGCCGCCGAACACACCGGCGATGCACATTGGCTCCTCGGCGTTGCAGATCATCAGGTCGCGGTCGCTCATTGTGCGCTCCACCCCGTCGAGGGTGACAAACTTGGAGCCTTCAACGGCCTGGCGCACCACAATCTTGTCGCCCTTCACCTTTGCCAGGTCGAAGCAGTGCAGCGGCTGGCAGAAAGCGTTGAGCACGAAGTTGGTGATGTCCACAACGTTGTTGATAGGGCGCTGGCCGATGGCGCTGAGGTAGTTGCGGAGCCATTCTGGGCTCTCTGCCACCTTCACGTTGCGCACGGTCACGCCGGCATAGCGGATTGTTGCCTCCGGGCATTCCACCTCAACGGGGATTGCGCCGTCGGCACGGTCGCTGGCGAAAGCCTCGACCGAAGGGCGGTGAAGGTTGGCTTCCATGCCTTGAGCCTTCATCCAAGCAGCGAGGTCGCGCGCCACACCGTAGTGCGACGCCGCGTCGATGCGGTTAGGCGTGAGGTCGACTTCAAACATGTAGTCGTCCTTCACGTTGTAGTATTCTTTAGCCGGGGTGCCAGGCTTCACCGTCTCTGGGAGTTCGATGATTCCAGCGTGCGACGTGCCCACGCCGATTTCGTCTTCGGCGCAGATCATGCCGAACGATTCGACACCGCGGATTTTCGACTTCTTGATTGCAAATTCCTTGTCGCCGTCGTAGAGTTTTGTGCCCACGGTGGCAACGACCACGTGCTGTCCGGCAGCCACGTTGGCGGCGCCGCAAACGATTTGTGTAGGCTGTCCGTCGCCGAGGTCAACGGTAGTGATGTGCAGATGGTCGCTGTCGGGGTGGTCGATGCATGTAAGCACTTTGCCGACAACGAGGCCTTCGAGGCCGCCTTTGATTGTCTCCACTTTTTCTACGCCGTCTGTCTCAAGACCGATGGAGGTGAGGGCAGCGGAAACTTCTTCTGGCGAGAGGTTGAAATCGAGATACTCTTTCAACCAATTATACGATATGTTCATAGTCTATAGTATTTCAAAACGCGTCTTGTCCAGAGATGCCTCTGGAAAATTCGCACAAATTTACGAATAAATTCCTGAAAACCGACAATCTAACCGTCCCTATTTCAGCAACGAAAGGAAGCGGGCTGGGATGGGAGTTTCAAACAGCATCTCTTTCTTCGTCACGGGATGCGCGAAATGGAGCGTGCGCGCGTGGAGTCCGAGACGGTGGATGGGGCTGCTCTTGGCACCATACTTGCGGTCGCCCACGATGGGGTGGCCGAGGTCCTTCATGTGCACGCGTATCTGGTTTTTGCGGCCGGTGTCGAGGCTCAGTTCCATCAGCGAGTAGCCGTTGTGGCACTGCAGGCGGCGGTAGCGGGTAATGGCCAACTGCCCCTCGTCGGGGTTCTGCGTGGAGTAGACCTCAAACTGCGACGTCTCGGCGAGGTAACTCTTCACGATGCCTTCCTCGTCGGCAACTTTGCCTTCCACCACGGCAACGTACTTTCTACCAAGCACCATGTTGTTCCAGTTGTGCTGCATGGCCTCTTTCGCCTCCACGTTTTTGGCAAACATCATCAGGCCGGAGGTGTCGCGGTCCAGGCGATGCACCACGAAGAGCATCAGTCGCGGGTCCTTCTTCTTCAGGTAGTCGCGCAGGATGCTGTAGGCCGTGCCGTCCTTCACGTTGTCGGTCGACACCGACAGGATGCCGCTGCCCTTGTTGATCACGATGATGTCGTCGTCTTCGTAGACGAGTTTGATGCGCGGATGGGAGAACACGACAAACGGGCGGGTGAAGTTGACCGCCAGCGTGTCGCCGGCGTGCACCACGGTGTCGAACTGCGACGTAGGCATTGTGTTGACAGCCACCTGATGGTATTTCAGCAGCGCCTTGATGGCAGTGCGCTTGTGGTCGGTGAGTTTGGCCTCGAGGCATTGCAGCAATGGGCCTTCTTCAGCCACTTTCCACACAAGGATGCTGTCGGGGCGCCATTTGTTGCGTTCAGCCCCGGGTTTTCCGTTTCTCGTCATAATTCTTTTGATTTGTGCTTAATAGATGGTGCAAAATTAGTGTAAATTGGCAGAAATGCCAAATCCTGCGGCGCGTAGTGGCGCAGTGTCGGCGGCAAAGGGCTTGGCGTTGGCGGAAAAATCACTAATTTTACGCAAAAATTTCCCGTCAATGGCTCAATATGACTATCTGATTGTCGGTGCCGGACTCTTCGGCGCCACGTTTGCCCACCTGGCGCACAGGCGCGGACGGCGGTGCCTCGTGGTGGACCGCCGCAACGAGGCGGGCGGCAATCTCTACTGCGAAAAGGTGGAGGGCATCAACGTGCATAAGTACGGCGCCCACATCTTCCACACCTCCGACGCCGAGGTGTGGCGGTTTGTCAACTCGCTTGTGGAGTTTAACCGCTACACCAACTCGCCCGTGGCAAACTGCGGCGGACGCATCTTCAATCTGCCGTTCAACATGAACACCTTCGCGCAGATGTGGGGCACCGCCACTCCCCAGGAGGCGCGCACCAAGATTGAGGAGCAGCGTCAGGCGGTGAGGGAGCGCATGGCTGCCGACGGCATCGCCGAGCCGCGCAACCTTGAGGAGCAGGCGCGGCTGCTCGTGGGCGACGACCTGTTCGCAATGCTCATCGAGGGCTACACGGAGAAGCAGTGGGGACGGAAATGCCGCGACCTGCCGGCGTTCATCATCAAACGTCTGCCGCTGCGGTTTGTCTACGACAACAACTATTTCAACGACGCCTACCAGGGCATCCCCATCGGCGGTTATAACCGATTGATTGACGCGCTGTTGCAAGGCTGCGAAGTGCGCACGGGCATCGACTTTCTCTCCCACCGCGACGAGTTGCGCGCGCTGGCGGCCAAGACGGTGTTTACGGGCGCCGTCGACGAGTATTTCGGCTACCGCTTCGGGCCGCTCAACTACCGCACCGTGCGGTTTGAGCAGGAGGTGATGGACTGCCCTAACTATCAGGGTAATGCGGTGGTAAACTACACCTCCGCCGACGTGCCCTATACCCGCGTCATCGAGCACAAGCATTTCGAGATGTTTGGCGCCGCGGTCGAGGCGTGCCCTCGCACTGTGGTGTCGCGCGAATATTCCACGGAGTGGAAGCCCGGCATGGAGCCCTACTATCCCGTCAACGACGAGCGCAACAACGCCCTCTACGCCCAGTACCGTCAACTCGCCGAGGCTGAGCCCGACACGATTTTCGGCGGCCGCCTGGCGGAATACAAGTACTACGACATGCATGTGGTGGTGCGCCGCGTGCTCGACCTCTTCGCCAGCGCCGCAGACCTGTAGCGCCGCGGTTTTCCGACAAAAAATGTGCGAGTTCTTTGTTTTTCCCCCGTCTTGCACTATCTTTGTATATAATATGCGGCTCAGACCGCCGTTTATACTACTGAAGAACGAATATAATGGGAGTCAAAATACATAGAGAGGGAGTTAACATCATCCTCGCCTTTGCGCTGATTCTGGTGGTGATCAACATCCCCATTTATCTTTTTGTCGTTTCGTGGGTTGCCAAAGGCATTGTCTGGGGCATCTCGCTCTTCGCGTTGTGGATTGTGGCAAACTTCTTCCGCTCGCCTCTGCGCTCCTTCAAGGGCGAGAGGGAGCACACCGTGGTGTCGTCGGTCGACGGTACGGTGGTGGCTCTGGAGGAAATCGACGAGTGCGACCTGCTGGGCGGCAAGGCCATCCAGTTGTCGGTGTTCATGTCGGTGTTCAACGTCCACGCCAACTGGTATCCCGTCGACGGTACGGTCGAGAAAGTGGCCTATCAGCCAGGACGCTTCCGCGCGGCATATCTCCCAAAATCGAGCAGTGAGAACGAGCATTCGTCGGTGGTAATCCGCACCCCTGGCGGCACCCGTATCCTTGTGCGCCAGATTGCCGGCGCCATTGCCCGCCGCATCGTAACCTATGCACATCCGGGGTCGAAGGCCGACATCTCCGCCCATCTTGGCTTCATCAAGTTTGGCTCGCGTGTCGACATCTATCTGCCTGTCGATGCCGAAATCCTCGTGAAAATCGGCGACAAGACTGTAGGCGGCATCACGCCTATCGCCCGGTTAAACGAATAATATCACAAAGCAATGAAACTTTTTCGCGCAATAAAACAAAACATACCCAACACCATTACGTCGCTCAACCTCTTCTCTGGTTGCATGGCTGTGGTGTCGGCTTTCAGTTTCAACGAGCAGATCGACGGACTCTTGGGCTACCAGTGGGCGTTTGTGTTTATCGCCCTCGCTGCCCTCTTCGACTTCTGCGACGGCCTGTCGGCACGCCTGCTCAAGGCGCACTCCGCCATCGGCAAGGAGTTGGACTCGCTGTCGGATCTTGTTAGTTTCGGCGTGGCGCCCGCCTCGCTGGTGTTTTGCCTGATGCGCGCAAACGGCACCGGCGGACTGGCTTATTTGGCGTTTTTGATAGCCGTTTGGGGCTCAATTCGCCTTGCGAAGTTCAACATCGACGACCGCCAGACCACCTCGTTCATCGGTCTGCCTATCCCTGCCAACGCAATCTTCTGGATTGGCGTTGTGGCGTGGAATGTTGACTACCGCTACCTCGGCGACGCGTGGATGACGGCGCTTGTGGTGCTCTTTCCACTGCTGATGGTCAGCAAGATACCGATGTTCTCGCTGAAGGTGAAAAACCTTTCGCTGCGCGACAACGTGCGCCGCTACGCACTGATTCTCGGCGTGGTGATGTTGGTGGCTTGCCTGCAGTTGCCTGGCCTGTTCTGGGCAATCCTGTTCTACATCTTGCTCTCGGTGACCGACCGCAAGCATTGAACAAACCTGCCGCGGCAGGCGTTTTTAAAGAGTAACGATAATCTATAATTTCGAACAAAGTGGGCTTTTTTACATTCTTCCTCCTGTTTGTATTTGTCGTTGTCATCGGTGTGGTGGCAAGTTTCCTGTCTGCGCTCTATCGTCTCAAGCGCAAGGTGACAGGGGCATTCCGCGGCGCCCAGTCGGGCGAGGACCGCACCCAAACAGAAGAACCTGCGCGCCGCAAGGTCTACGACAAGGGCGTGGGCGACTATGTGCAGTTTGAGGAAATCATCGAAGAGGAAGTCGCGCCCCACGAGCAGGTAGAATTCCGCCAAGAGTCGCAAGTCAGCGACGTCGAGTTTGAAGAAATCCGCGACTAAAAATCAAAATAACTAGGCTCAGGGGGGGGGAGCGCGCCGTAGGTGCGCCAGATTGCTAACCCCAGGCTTCAGCCTGGGGCTGCTGATAATCAATAGATCGCGCCCTGTAAGTGGCGCTACAAGGGCATGGCGGCAAGAGTCGGTGCGGTGGCGTACTTACAGCACGCAATTTTCTTATATACAGCCCAGCCCCAGGCTAAAGCCGTGGGGTTATAGACATTGCGCCTCGACGAGGCACTTCTTGCCGCCATCACAAGCCCGCTCCGAGGCGCCCCTTGCCGCCTGCACAACCTCGCTCCGAGGCGCTTCTGTGCCAATCACAAAAAAACGACAACGCCAGCCCGAAGGTCGGCGTTGCCGTTGGTGGAGATGGAGAGATTCGAACTCTCGTCCAAACGCGGAACTAATATGCTTTCTACATGCTTAGCCTCGACTTGGTTTTCGACCGTGGGCAGGCTCAAGGCCACCAACCCAAGGCTTATCTCCTAAAATCTCGGACGGCCACCGGAGAACAGGCCTTCCCAGCTCTGAATTTATTAGCACCACCTTGTCGAAACGTCTCGGAGCAGGGCAATCGGGTGATGTCTCGTTTCTACCACTGTGGCAGAAATAAAGCTAACTTACTGTACTTCGGTTAGGCAGCGAGAGCGTAGTTATTTTCGCCAGTTAAATTTCTGATGTCTGAGATTATAGAGCATAGCCATCATCGCTCTGCATGCTTACATACCACTTCTACACGCTGTCAAAACCGGTCATCCCCAGTCGTTTCGCAGCGCCTTGCGGCGATATGCGGACTGCAAATGTAGTGCGATTGCCGGCTTTTTCCAAATTTTCTTCAAAAAAATTTTTTCATGGCTTCCCTGCGCCGGTGTTTTCATGGTGCGCTCATCGAGGCTTCGCGGTTGACCGCCACCCAGTGGACGGAGCCGCCGACGGGACGCATGCCTGCGCCCATTTCGTTTGTGTGCAAGAGCCTTCGCCGGGCCTTGAAGAGGCTCGGTAACGATGGAATATGAATGACGTTGTCGATGAATAGACGGGCTGTAGATTCGTCTAAATCACCCCCCCCCCAGTTAGTTACACCATCGGGCGTGGTGCCGTTGAGCAGGAGCATGGTGTTGGGCAGGTTGTTGTTGTCGTAGATCTCCCTGATGAGCGGCAACTGGCGGCGGTCGAGCAGACCCACGCGAGCCACGAAGAGGGTGAAGTCGGCAACAGGGGAGATGATGTGGGTGTCGGCCACGAGTTGGATAGGCGCACAGTCGACGAAGATAAAGTCGTAGTGTTTGCGCACTTGCGCAAACATTGCTTCGATGCTGTCGTGGTCGAGAATTTCCGCAGGGTCGAGAGGCAGGGAGCCTGCCGGCAGGATGTCGATGTCGGCCTCGTAGTCGCGTACAATGGCTTTCGTCACGTCGGTGAGGGTGCCGTTGAGAAATTGCGCCACGCCTTTACGCGGCGAGCCTACGCGCTTGCTCAGTGTGCCGCAGCGTATGTCCATGTCGATGAGCAGCACCTTCTTGCCGTTGACGGCCTCTGCCGCGGCGGTGTTGATGGCGATGTACGACTTGCCGCTGCCTGGCTGCAGCGAGGTGAGGATGCACACGGGCGTGCCTTTGTGGCGGAGGAAACGGATGTTCAACTCCGTGCGGAGCATCATGAAGGCGTCGCGAAATTGCTTGGGCACGAGTGTTGGAGCCTTGTGGCTCGCCGTGCCGTAGGTCTTTGCGCGGATGCGCGATGCGAGTGTCTGCTTCTTGGTCATCGGTATCTCGCCCACGTAGGGGATGCCCGAGAACGCCACGTCGTAGCGGTCGCGCACGTGGGTGTCGAGGATGTTGACGAGGAAGATGATGAGCAGCGGCACTGCCACGAAACCAGCCACCACGGCTATCGCAAAGCCCACCCACAGCGACATTGGCGCGCGGCTGGAGCCTGACGCCGCCGGGGCTACGACGCGCACAGCCTCGGAGATGTTGTTGATGGCGAGCGGGTCGTTGCTGCGCTTGCCCTTGAGGTAGAGGTATTGGTTTACGAGTTGCTTGTGGTCGCGCATCTGGCTGTCGAGTGCCGACTGGTCGCTTGCCAGTTGGGCAATCTTCTTGTCGGTGTCGGCAAGGCGCGCCTTGATTTCGCTGCGGTCAATCTGCAGCGACTTCAGATGGTTGTTGACCGACGCCACGATGTCGGGATAGATGGCCTTGATCTGCGCGTCGGCATCGAGATATGCCTTGTTTGCCGTTCCGCCGTTGTCGCGCAGGTTGTTGCGCTTGGCTATGAGGCTGTTGTAGTTTGCTATGGATTTTTCCACGCTGCGGCTGCCCATGATGCTCGTGGCGGCGGCGATGGCGTCGTCGCTGTGGTGGTCGGCTGCCAGTTGGCGCGCCACGGCCCTCGTGGCTTCAATCTGCGTCTCCACCTCGTTAAGGCTGTAGGCATCGGCTGAGCGCTGCTTCACGAGGTCGCGGTAGGCGAGCGTGTTGCTGGCGGTGTTGCTGCTTTCCTGCTGTTTCTCAATCTCTTTCTCCTTAGCCTCGAGCGCCTCGGTGTAGACTGCCAGGCGGCTGTCTACGGCATCGACAAATTTCGACGCGTCGCTGTCGTTCCATCCGCGCCAAATCTGGTCGTAGACCACCGGTATCTGGTTGAGAATGTCGTCGGCGCGCTTCGCGGAAATGTCGGAGTAGGTGCATGTGAGCACGTCGGTAAACGCTGCCGTCTGCACCACGTTGAGTCTCTTGCTGAGGTTGCTGGCTACGGTCTTCACGGGCGTAAGCGCCACCTCGATGGTGTAGCCGTCGTAGTCCTGAAGATTGTCGGCGGCGATGATTTTCAGCGGTCCCACTTTCACGGTGTGGTCGCCGCCGATGGCGAGTGCCTTGCCGCTGGTGGGCACTTCTTCGTTGTCGATTGTCAGTTGGCTGACGCTCACCGACTTGCAGCCGGGAGCAATATCGATTGTGGCTTTAACCGCGGTGTCGCTGCCGATGCTGTCTACTGCCACGGCAAACGGCTCGATGCCGTAGAGGTCGATGCGCTTGCCGAAGGCGCGCACATCGTATTGCGACACGTTGAGCCCGAGATTTTCCACTATGCGCTCGCAAAACACCTGCGACTTGACCATCTGGATGCCGTTGTCGAGTTGCAGACCCGTGGTGAACGGCTTGATGGCGTAAGGGTCGTCGCCGAAGCGCTGATTGGTGAACACGTTGGCATCGATGTATTTCATCGCAAACAACGACTGCCGCTGCTGCGACGGCACATAGTAGTAGTCCCAAATCGCAACTCCAATCACACCAATGACCACAAACAGAAGGGCATAGCCGCAAAAGCGCTGCATCCATCGCAGATAAGTGCGGATGGAAAGGGCGCTTCGTCGCACCAGTATGTTCGGACTTGCCGCAGCGTGAGCCATGGGTTATTGAGGTGGATTAGTTCTTGTTCTTCAGGATGTTGACAATCAGAACGCCTACTGATGTGAGCAGCGAACTGAGCGATATCCACAGGGATACCGACTTCATCGAGTTCTGGTTGATGGTCGACTGGCCGGCGCGCACGCTGTTGGGTTGCACGTAGACCACGTCGTTTTGTTTCAGATAGTAGGCTGGCGACTTGAAGATTTCGGCGGAGCGGAGGTCGAGTTGGTACGACTTGCGCTGGCCGTTCTCCTCGCGGATTACGTAGACCTTGTCGCGCTCGCCATAGATGGTGAGGTCGTGAGCCATGGCGATGGCTTCAAGCACGTTAACCTTGTCGGAGTTGATGGTGTAGGTGCCGGGGGCGTTGACCTCGCCGAGAATCGACACCTTGAAGTTCATAAACTCCACAGTGACCAGTCCGTCCTTGAGCATCTGCTTGTTGTTGAGTTCGTTGGCTATCGACGTTTGCAACTCCCATCGGCTGAGGCCGGCGGCTTTGATCTTGCCGAGCACCGGGAAGTCGATATATCCCTCGTTGTCGACCACATAGCCGAGCAGATAGTAGCCCGAACTCTTCGCATCTGAGCCAGCCTGGTTGGCTTGCACGGGGAGGTTGAAGATTTTCGACACCGAAGGGTCGCTGCTCGACACTACAATCGAGAGCATGTCCTTAGGCTCGATGCGTATTACCTGCGCATTTTCGATGTTTTCGGGAGTGCCGACAGTGGCGTCCTGCAGGTAGAGCACCTTCTCGGATGTTTTGCATGAAGTAATAATTAGCAATATCCCTACCAGTAGCAGTGTCTGTATTTTGGTGTGCATAGTCATTCTTAGCATTTTGTGCAAAAATACCAATAATTACAATATCTCGGAAATTATCAAGCCAAAATCTTCGCCCGCAGTCGCTGATAATCGCCGTTTTGTGCGGGCGGCGCCGCGGGGGCGCGCTGCAGCCCTATTCGGTTTCGAAGGTGATGCAGTCGGGGCGGGGGTGGAGAAACTCGAACTCGAGGGTGCGGGCGAGGCCTTCGCGGATGGTGAAGGGCGGGTTGAAGCCCGTTTGTTGCATCTTTGTGGCGTCGTACTCCGTGGAGGCGCAGAATTTCTTTACGCGCACCGAACTGATGGCGAGTTTGCGGCGGGTGACCCATGCCACGAGGTCGAGCAGATAGCCGCCTGCCATGCCGAGCGCGTAGGGCACATGGATGGCTGGCAGATGCTTGTTGAGCACTGTCTCCACGTGCTTGACGAGGCCGTTCATGTCGAAGTCGGGCTTGTCGACGTAGTTGTAGACGTTGTAGCCCGTAGGGTAGTTGTCGATGAGAAATTTGGTGAACGCCACGACGTTGCCCACATAAGCCATCGACTTGAAGTTGTTGCCCTTGCCCACCATCAGGAACTTGCCGCTCTGTATTTGGTGCAGCAGGTTGTAGACGTTGCCGCGGTTGCGCTCGCCGAAGGTAACCGTGGGGCGCACCACGTTGATGTTCCAGTCGTTGTGCAGCGTGTGCCATTCCTGGAGCATCTGCTCGGCCTGCCATTTGGAGCGGCCGTAGTGGTTGAAAGGGTCCTTGGGCGCTGCCTCGTCGGGGTTGTTCTTGTTGATGCCGTAGACCGCCACGGTGGAGAAAAACAGCATCCGCTTCACGCCGTTGTGCTCCATCGCCCTGAGGGTGACGCGCATGCCGCCCACGTTGGTGTCGTAGTAGAGCGACGTTGGGGTCACGTCGTCGCGGTGCTGAGCGGCGAGAAGAATCACGAGGTCGGTGCCGGCGAGTGCCGCATCCATCTGCTTTTGGTTGCACACGTCGCCGGTAGTTGTTATTTCGTTGAAAAAATGGCTTTCCCGGAGGTCAACAATGCTGAATTCATAGCCGGGGAACTGCTTGAAATAATCGATTATGCGGGTGCCGATAAACCCGCTGCCTCCAAGGATAGTTATTTTCATAGGTCTTCAAGATGATTTGGTATTAGGCGCATGCGGTCGATTGTCTTCTTCGACAACGGGGCGCTTACTGTGTGGCGGTAGAACGGCAGGTTGTGGATGTCGCTGCCCATAAGGTTGTAGTAGCCTTTCTGGAGGAGCCATTCGGCTTTCTCTTTGGTGGCGGGGCTGTAGGAGCCGGCGATGGAGCCGAGGTTGAGTTGGAAGATGATGCCCAACTCCTTCAGTTCGTCGTAGTCGCTCTGCTCCATGTATTTGTAGCGCTCGGGATGGGCGAGGATGGGGCGGAAGCCGCTGTTGAGCATCTCGCCGATGATGCCCTGCATCTCCATCGGCGGGCGGAAGTAACTCGTCTCGATGAGCGGATGGCTGCCTGTGAGCATCAGCAGGTCGCGTGCCTCCCAGCGCTCATTGAAGAGAGTGTCCATCATGTTTTCCGCTGCCTGGTGGAGGCGGATGCTGCCCGTGTAGGCGGATTGGAACTCCTCAAAATGCTTCTTCAGGTCGGCTGTGCGGTTGGGCACGTCCTCCATGATGTGGGACGTGAACCAGATTTCGGCTACACCGGCCTGCTGCATGTAGTCGAGCGCCTCCAGACTGCTTTCCGCGGTCTGAAATCCGTCGTCCACCCCTGGCAGGAGGTGGCTGTGATGGTCGGTGAAGCCCTGCAGCAGTCCGCTGTCGAGCATTGATATTTTACGCGAGAATATAGACATTATTTGCCGTCCTTTTCGTTGCCATATCCATAACCGTAGCCATAGCCGTAACCATAACCGTAGCCATATCCGTAACCGTAGCCATAGTGGCCGTACTTGCCGGCGTCGGTGCCTCCGTTGAGCAGGATGCACATGTTTGGCAAGCGGTTTTCCTTGTAGATTTTGTCGATTTCAGGCAACACGCGGCGGTCCATCAGTCCGGCGCGGATCACGAAGATGGAGCGGCTCGCATACTGCGAAATCAGGGTGGCATCGGTTACCTGCGCGATTGGCGGGCAGTCGATGAATATGTATTTGTAACGTTTTCTCAGTTCTTCAAACAGCAGTGGCATGCGCTCGCTGAGCAGCAACTCCGCTGGGTTTGGCGGCATGGTGCCGATAGGAATTGTGTCGAACTGCAGGTTGTTGGCTGCTGCCGGCACGATGATGCTGTCCACGTCGGCCTGGCCGTTGAGGTAGGTGCTGATGCCCGTGCGCGGACTGTTGACGCTCTTCGAGAGGGTGCCCTTGCGGAGGTCAAGGTCGATGACGAGCACGCTGTTGCCCTTCAGCGCCATAACGGTGGCGATGTTGATGGTGGTGAACGTCTTGCCGCTGCCTGGGTTGAGCGACGTGATGAGTATCGTTTCGGTGTACTTGCTGCCGATCATGAAGTCAAGGTTGGTGCGCACCACGCGGTATGCCTCGTTGATGACGTTTCGGTTGTGGCTCTCAACCACAACTTTCGACGGCTGCGACTCGTCGTTGCGCGGGCCGCGCAGGCGGTCGAGGATGGTGCGCTTCTTCGAGCCGTCGGTCAGCGGAATGTCGCCGAGGATAGGCGCAGAGAGGCTCTCGATGTCCTTGCGGTTGCGGATGGTGGTGTTGAGCGCGTTGTCGGCAAACATGATGCCGAACGGGATGGCGAGGCCCAACAGCAGTGCCACTGCCATGATGATGCTCTTGTGGGGCGAGATGGGCACGTTGTCGCCGGTGGCTGGCTTCAGCAGACGGGTGTTGTTGACCACGATGCTTGCCTGGAGTTCGTTCTCCTCACGCTTCTGCAGCAGGTAGAGGTAGAGGTCTTCCTTGATCTTCTGCTGGCGCTCGATGGAGAGGAGTTCGCGAGCCTTGCTCGGGCTCGACGATATGCGGTTGTTGATGGCGCTCTCCTGTGCTTCCAGACGGTCGGCCTGAATCTTGAGGGCGCTGATGTGGTTGTCGATGGAGCGGAGGATGGTGGAACGCATCATGCGCAACTGGTTGTTGAGGTCGGCAACAACGGGGTTGTTGTCGCTGCTGTTGCTTGCGAGGCGCTGGCGCTCAAGGAGTTTCTTGTTGTATTCTGCAATCTGCTCCTCGATGGTTTGGCTGCCCACGCCGGAGTTGGACGGCAGAAGGTCGTCCTTGCGGGTGTTGTCCACGAGGTATTCGCGGATGAAGCGTGCCACGGCCAACTGGTTGTTGGCGATGAATGCCTGCTCGGAGTATTTGCTCGACTCCTGGGTTACCTGTGCGGTTTCAACCGACATGTCGAGCAGTCGGTTGGCGCTCTTGAAGCGCTCTATGTCGGAGTCCACGTTGCCGAGTTCGCTCTCGATGGCCACGAGGCGCTCGTTGATAAACTTGGCAGTGTTGTCGGTCGACTTGTTGGTGTAGCGCACCCACTCTTCGTTGTAGGCGTCGAGCAGGGTGTTGAGCACGTCCTCGGCGCGCTTGGGCGACGGGTCGGTGTAGGTGAAGTTGATCACCGTGGCGAGTTTGTCGGCGAGTTCGGCGGTGAGGCGTGTCTGGAAGTTTTTCGCCGCGAGTTCAGGGGTGAGATAGGTCACCTTGACGGGCTTCTCAAAGTTTTTGGCATAGTCCTTGGTTGCCTTCACCACGATGTTGCCCACCGGGGTGCGGAACGGCTGCCCGAGTTTCACGGTCTGCGCGGTGAAGTCGGCGTCCTTGCCGTTAACCTTGAGGTCGCTAACGGTAATCTTGCTGCCGCCGGCGTTTTTGGCGGTGAAGGTCACCGACGCCAGGTCGTCTTCGCCGATTTTTGCGGGAAGGCCTTTATAGTCGACGATGATTGGGGTCTTGTCGTACCAGTCGGTGGTGTAGCCAATCCAATTGGTGCTGGTGTAGGTCACGTTGAGGCGCAGGCGGTTGACCACGTCTTGCATCAGCAGCGGCGACTGGTAGGCCTGCAACTCGTTGTAGACGTCGATGCCCGTGCTGCCGATACCAAGGTCGGCGAAGGCTGCGATTTCGCTGATTTGCGCCTTGCCCGAACTGTCGCTTCGGAGCATCACGCTCGCTGTGCGTTGGTAGATGCGCTGGGCGCGTTGCGCTATGAAGAAGCCCGCCGCGAGGCATACTATCAGCGACACGGCAAACAGGCGTTTGTGCCACATTGCCCATCCTATGAGGTCGCTGATCTGGAACTCACTTTTCTGCTCTTCGGCTTCGGCGTTGTTTATCTTGATGTTTTCTTCCTCCATTGGTTATCGGCTTTTTGTTTTAATAGTGGTGCTTTCTGGTGTTGTCATCTCTTTGCCGACACTATGAGTGTGGCAACGGTGGTTAATAATGATGCTATGGAAATCCACATTCCTATTGATTTCATACTGTTCTCGTTGAGGTTCGACTGTCCGGCTCGCACCTTGTTGGGCTGCACGTAGACCACGTCGTTCTGCTTCAGGTAGTAGGCCGGCGAGTTGAACACCTCCGCCGACTTCAGGTTGAGGCGGTAGACGGTGCGCTCGTTGTTTTCCTCGCGGATCACGTAGACGTTGTCGCGCAGGCCGTAGATGGTGAGGTCGCCCGCCATCGAGATGGCCTCGAGCACGGTAACCTTGTCGCCGTCAATCTGGTAGGAGCCCGGGGTCTTGACCTCGCCGAGCACCGAAATCTTGAAGTTGCTGAACTGCACGGTCACGACCATGTCCTTGAGCAGGTCGCGGCTCTTGAGTTCCGACTTGATTTTTTCCTGCACTTCCCATCGCGTCATGCCCGCCACCTTGATGCGTCCGAGCACTGGCAGACAGATTTCGCCGTTCTCGTCCACGGCGTATCCGAGCGACTGCTGGGTGCCGCCCTTCGAGACGATTTCGGAGTTTGTCTGGTACGACACAACAGGGAGGTTGAACATCGCCGCCAGTTCTGGGTCTTTGCAACTCACCACTATCGACAGGATGTCCTTCGGTTGTATGGTAATGCCTTTGCTTGCCGAAATGCTTACTTCTTTGCTTAGGTCAAGGTCCTGCAGGTAAGCCACTTCTTTCGTTGAATTACATCCAACGAGCAACAGACAGGAAATTATCAGTATACAAAATCTTTGCATATATTGCTGTAGCGACGCAATGCGCTGTCTTTCAGTTTGTTTGTTGATGAAAGGAACGGACGAAACCGTAGTCGAGTGTGTTTTCGCGTAGTCTCCCTGTCCCTTTACAGTATTTCAATTTGCAAAGATAATTGATTGAATGATATTAACAAAAAATAATATGCATTTTTCTTTCCCCGCCGCGTCGTTGCCGCATTACCGCCACCACTGCTACCTTTGCGCTCGCCACTACGGGCGCAGCCTCGCCCCCTCGACGTGACTGTTGC
>CAVAOU010000009.1:0-17500 GCA_963590085.1 Senegalimassilia sp.
TAACAATCCCGTTACTTGTAAATTACCGAATCTCAGTCAGCGACAAAATTGGACTTCGCTTTGGAGTCGGTCCTTATCTGCAAGCAGCAGTAGGTGGCAAAAAATGCTATTATTCTGGTGCTACAAGCAAAATCAAGGATGCCTACAAAGGTAATTCAAAAGAGTTATTCAACGTGGGTGTAAAAGCAGAAGGTGCAATTGAAACTGGTGACCATTTATCGTACGTTTTTGGTTTCCAGCGTCCATTCTGCAATGGAGCAATCGACAAAGCCGTAACAATCAACGCCGGCGTGAGATATACTTTTTAATTTTTTAGAGCATAAATAGCAATGAGAGCCGATGCCATTAATGGTGTCGGCTCTCGTTATTGTATCAAAATTTTAACGACAAACAATGACAACCAGACTTCTGACGAGCGCAACAGATCCCCCTCGACTTGCGCCCCGTAGGCGGCACTACAGGGGCATGAAAATTACATCATCGAAAAAGCGCGCTCTTGCTTCAATCATCATTTTTAATTCGTTAACAATTAGACGATTTCGCGAGGGGCGAAAAAAAATTTTCAACCGTTCAATGCCGATTTTCTACCATTCAAGTGCCATTTTCTACCATTCAACGGAGATTTCCGCATTTAACCATTTTTCACGTTTGTATATGCTCATTTTTCAATATAACTTTGCCAACGATTTCGGAATCAAAGACATTTAAAATTAACAAAGAAACAAAACTTATAGACAAATGAAAATCAAATTATGGGCACTGCCTTTACTTGCTGCATTCTGCTTAGCATCTTGCAGCAATGAGGAAGCGGAACTGACGAGTGGCACAAACACAGTCAACGAAACAAAATCACTCAATGCACTTGCCAACACCTTGGAGTTTTCAAGCGAAGCCGAATTCAACGATTTGGTTGCGACTCTCTCCAAAATGAGCGACTCCTCGGAAAAGTCACAATGGATGCACATGCACTACCCTGCATTCCGCTCTATCAGGGACGTCTACAACGATGCCATGGTTGAAGCGGACACAATGGGCGACTCCGATGATGACTACAACAAATTCATGGGGAAATATGCAGACCTCTATTTCCCGCTCTACCAAGAAGATGCTGGATTCTACATTCCAATCAAAGACGAGAACATGGCATTCCTCGCAAACCCGAACTGCGAAGTCAAGATTGCTGGTGAAACTGTCAATCTCCGAGACGTAAACGACTATCAAACCCTTATGGCTCTCGGCGTGGCGTATTACGCTGAGCCAGCGCCAATGGCTGCCGCTGATACTGACAAAGATTTTGACACATTTATTGAATACGGCAGGGATATGAATTCCGTTGGCACAGAATTCGACTCTGGATGGAATACCTATAACAACTCCAGAAGAGTTAAACTCAAGGCTCGAAGACGAGTTTCAAACAACGTAAGCAAACTGCATTTTGAATTCTGTTTCAGAAAGAAGAAACCACGCGGTTGGGTAAACTATTCTTCAAACTCTACCCTCAAAGGCACTGTCAAATTAGCAAACACAGGTCAATCGCTTCCTGTTGAAAAAAGCATTTCGGGAAGATCATCACATGATTTCGAAATCGAATGTCCTGTCCACTTAGACAACAGAATCTTAACTTTCCTGTACCTAGATTGCACAATGAACGTGCAATATCAAGGTATCCCACAAGCACTAAACTATAAATGGCCGATGAAAGCAGTCATTTGCTATACATATAGACCAAAGCCAGATGGCGTTTATATTAAACCAACAATTTAACAACTGATTATGAAACGTTTTAATTTAATATTTGCAATTGTTCTGATAGCAACAACACTTTCCGCCCAAAACAAATGGAGCATTTATGGCGGTTTCAACATAAGCAAAACGGGAAATCAATATGGAACTTGCCTCACAGATATCACCCCCAATGAAAGTGCCATCAATTGGGGTTCCTATGAATACACTTCGGGACTTACACCAGGTGGATATCTCGGCGTGGCATACGACATCGATTTGAAGCATGGGCTTAGTGTGCAACCAGGATTGGAATATTCATCAATCAACAAGGCCCGCAACCTATCGGCAAGCGCTGTTGGCGATTTCAAGGATGTCTACGAAGATTATTCATGGCATGCCCACACGCTCAGCATCCCCGTTCTCTTGAACTTCCGCGTAAAGTTAAACTCAAACCTTGGACTGCGTCTCGGATTCGGTCCTTACGGGCAAGCCATAATCGCTGGTTGGGGACAACGTGTTCGAACACCATCACATCATAAAATCAAGGATGCTGTATCAACAAAAGACTTGTTTCTTTTGGGAGGAAAAGCTGAATTTGCAGTAGAGACTGGCAAACATTTCTCTTACACCATCAGCGGGCAGATGCCGTTTACCAACTCTGCACTTGAGCGCACATTCACAATAAACGCTGGCGTGAGATATACTTTTTAATTTTTTAGGACATATGTAGCAATGAGAGCCGATTCCGTCAATGGTATCGGCTCTCATTATTGTATCAAAATTTTAATGACAAACAAGTACTTTCCACGACAAAAACTCTTATCTTTGCGCAATGGCAAAATTTGCGAAAAATATCGGCTATATTCTGCTCCTGTCCGTCGCCACCTTGCTTATCTATGAGGTGTCGTGGTGTCTGGTAGATGTCGATATCCGCAAGTTTGTACTTAATGGGGGACTCGAATTTGAGGACGTCGCATTCGATTTCCACATCTGCTTCGCCTTTACATTGTCGGCTTTAGCCTACAGTTACCTTATGATTCGCCTGCTGCGCCGGTTTGTGAAACGCGCTGCCGTGAGATGGGCGCTATTGTCGCTGTCGGTGCTTATTGCAAATATCGCGATTTCAGTCGCCGCCACAGGAATCCTAAACTGGTGGCTTAACTACATAAGCGATGATGAAGACCGTGCAGAGAACTTTTTCGTGTTCGGACTGATTGTCACCTTCACCACTACTTCGTTCATCTATTTCATGGCCGGCAAAGAAATTATAGACGCCGAACGCAAGCACAAGGAAGCCGAGGTAAACACGCTAAAGGCCCAGATGAACCCCCACTTCATGATGAACACTCTCGGCCTGCTCGGCAACATGACCAAAGACCCGTTGGTGGAAGAAAGCATGCAACGGTTGGCAAACATGTACCGCTACATCCTCAGCACAAGCGGGAACAACCTCGTGCCGCTGACCGACGAACTGGATTTTCTCCACAACTACCTATCGCTCATCCAACTGCGCTTCAGCGACTGCATCAGAGTGGACTGCCGCGATGAGTTGGACAGCATCAACGGCTGGGTACTGTCAATGTCGCTCCAAACGCTCGTGGAGAATGCAATAAAGCACAACAGCAAATCTGCAGACCACCCAATCGGCATATCAATCTACAAGGACAACGACGACATTGTGGTGACCAACAACCGCCAGCCGCTGAAGTCAGACATCACGTCGACCAAAATGGGTCTCGAGAACCTCCGCCTGCGCCTTGCTTCCGTCACAAAACAACGGATGAGCGTCACCTCTACAGAAAACAACTTTACAGTCAGAATACCAATCATTAAGCCTAAGTTTACAAATGAACGTATTGATAATCGAAGACGAACTGTCGAATGTTGAAATTGCCAGAAATGCACTGCACAAAATCGACCCTAAAATATCCGTGCTCGGGCCGCTCACGAGCATACGCGAAAGTGTGGACTACCTCCTCAACAATCCGGTGCCAGACTTGATTCTGTGCGACGTGCGCCTCGATGACGGCGACAGTTTCGAGATTTTCCGCCAGATGGAAACAACTGCGCCGCTGGTCTTCGTAACCGCCTACGATGAATACGCCCGCGAGGCTTTCCGCGCCCATGGCCTGCGGTTTCTCAGCAAGCCACTGAATGTAAACGAACTGCAGGAAGTGGTCAACTTCGTGCAGCAGAACTTCAACAAGCAGCAGCGCCAACGCTTCCTGGTGCCCACCGACGACGGACTAAAGACCATACGCACCGAGGACGTTAACCTGCTCATCTCACTCAGCGGCGCAACCAAGATTGTACTGTCCGACAGAAACGAATATCTGATACCACGCCCACTCTCCAAAATCGAACCGGAACTCGATGCCACGCAATTTGTACGCGTGGGTCGCGGCACAATTGTGCGCATCGACAAAATCACCAACCTTCTGCGCATCGGCAACGAACTTGCCGCCGTAAAGGTGGAAGGCAGCGACGAGCCAATCGCCGTGTCACGCAACCGCATCCTCTTCCTTAAGCAAGCCCTCGACCAATAGCCGCGCGGCATCCCGACGGGATGCTCTCCCTCGCAGTTTGACTTTTATGTGAACCAGATTTTTCTGGAAGAAAAAATTTTTGCGAATTTTTTGCGGAAAATTTTGCAGAAAAGAAAAATGTTCATACCTTTGTAATGATTTCAGTTTTGTAATCGTTACAATTATGTCAAACGAAGCAATAGCACATCTCACGGCGCACGGCGTAAAGCCTTCGGCACAACGGATAGCGATAATGGACTATCTGCTCTGCCACCGCACGCACCCCACGGTCGATGCCATCTACAGCGAACTTGTAGAGACGATGCCAACACTCTCGCGCACCACCGTCTACAACACGCTGAAGTTGCTCGAAGAGCACGACGCCATCCTCGAGTTGACCATCGACAAGCGCACGGCACACTACGACGGCGACACCACGCCCCACTCCCACTTCCAGTGCAAGCGCTGCGGACGAATCATCGATATCCCGCTGCAGAAGGTCGATGTGGAGCAAACGGCCCACGACTTCGTGATCCAGGAAACCGAAGTCTACTACCGCGGCTATTGCCGACAATGCCTCACAGCAATGAAAGAAACGGCAGACATCTGCCAAGACAAATAAAGAAACATAAACCCAATTTAAATCCTTACAACTATGTCAAAGAAATTTATCTGCACAGTATGTGGCTACGTACACGAAGGCGACGCCGCTCCAGCAAAATGTCCGCAATGCGGTGTTCCTGCAAGCAAGTTTAAAGAACTTCAGGAAGATGAAGCCCTCAGTTTTGTAACCGAGCACGTAATCGGCGTGGCAAAAGGCTGCGACGAGGAGATGATCAAGGACCTCAACGCACACTTCAACGGCGAATGCTCAGAGGTGGGCATGTACCTCGCGATGTCGCGCCAGGCCGACCGCGAAGGCTATCCGGAAGTGGCTGAAGCATTCAAGCGCTACGCATGGGAAGAGGCTGAGCACGCTGCCAAGTTTGCCGAACTCCTCGGCGATCTCGTGTGGGACACAAAGACCAACCTCGAGAAGCGCATGGCTGCCGAGTCGGGCGCCAATGCCGACAAGATGCGCATCGCTAAGCGCGCCAAGGAACTCAACCTCGACGCAATCCACGACACCGTGCACGAGATGGCAAAAGACGAGGCTCGCCACGGCCAAGGCTTCGAAGGCCTCTACAAACGCCTGTTCAAGAAATAACAACACGTTCTAATAGCCAATAAAAGTGCGCTTGCCGGCAATGGTCCAGCAAGCGCACTTCATTATTGTTGACTCCCATATAAAGCGAAAACCGGACCGCATCACTGCAGTCCGGTTTCACCACAAATCTTTTTCGTTGTTAACAAACCAATAACTAACTATCTTTCAAGACTTGTCCCCGTGGGGATAACTCAAAAGTTCAAAAACTATTAAATCTTGTCGAATGCCTGCTTGAGGTCGTCAATGATATCGTCGATGTGCTCCGTACCGATTGACAGACGGACAGTTGAAGGAGTGATGTGCTGTTGAGCCAACTCCTCTGGAGTCATCTGCGAGTGGGTAGTGGTGTACGGATGTATCACAAGGCTCTTCACGTCAGCCACATTGGCGAGCAGTGAGAAAATCTCGAGCGAGTCGATAAACTTCCATGCCTCTTTCTCGCCGCCCTTGATTTCAAAGGTGAAGATGCTGCCGCCGCCGTTAGGGAAATACTTCTCATAGAGGGCGTGGTCGGGATGCGATGGGAGTGACGGGTGGTTGACTTTTGCCACCTTCGGGTTCTTGCTCAAGAAGTCGACAACCTTCAATGCGTTCTCCACGTGGCGCTCAACGCGGAGCGACAGTGTTTCAAGTCCTTGCAGAAGGATGAAGGCATTGAATGGAGAAATTGTTGCACCGGTGTCGCGGAGGATGACCGCACGGATACGGGTCACGAACGCTGCCTTTCCTGCCACATCGGCAAAGATTGCGCCGTGGTAACTTGGGTCTGGCTTAGCCAGCGAAGGGAACTTGTCGGCATTGGCCTTCCAGTCGAAAGTGCCGCCGTCAACGATAACACCGCCGAGGCTTGAGCCGTGGCCACCGATAAACTTAGTGGCCGAGTGCACAACGATGTCGGCGCCGTGCTCTATTGGGCGGATAAGGTAAGGAGTGCCGAAAGTATTGTCGATGATCAACGGAATGTTGTGGCGGTGAGCCACTTCTGCTATAGCGTCGATGTCGGTCACGTCAGAGTTCGGGTTGCCGAAAGTCTCTGCATAAACCACCTTGGTGTTAGGCTGAATGGCCGCCTCAAGAGCATCGAGGTCGTTGACATTGACAATTGTGTTTGTAATGCCCTGAGTGGCAAGAGTGTGGGTAATCAAGTTGAACGAACCGCCATAGAGGTTGTCGGCTGCAACAATGTGGTCGCCCACCGAAAGAATGTTCTGCAATGCATAGGTAACAGCCGCCGCGCCCGATGCCACAGCAAGGCCGGCTACGCCACCTTCAAGAGCGGCAACACGATCTTCAAACACACCCTGTGTCGAATTGGTCAAACGTCCGTAGATGTTGCCCGCGTCGCGAAGGCCAAAACGGTCGGCTGCGTGTTGCGAGTTGCGGAACACATACGACGTGGTTTGATAAATAGGCACCGCACGTGCGTCGGTTGCTGGATCCGGTTGCTCTTGTCCAACATGCAGTTGGAGGGTCTCGAAGTGATATTTCTTTGTTGCCATATCTATTTATGTTTTTAAAGATTGGTTACTGATGACTTTTATTTACACCGCAAAGTTACGGCGAAATAGTCACATCTTCCAAACATTTTTCAAAACTTGGAAAACATTTCCAATAGATATGCTTTCAGCAGAACATTCACCCACAAAACCTCAAAATTTCGCCCTTCAGCAGAATTTTTTTCTATTGCGTCCTCCGCCGGTTGCCGGACTATGCTTTTCGAAAGGGAAAAATCATTCCAAATTCTTCAGGTCTTCAGCCTTCAAATTGGTAAATTCCAATACAGAATCGACATCGATGCCCTTCTCAAGCATCTTTTTGGCAATCTGGAGCGCTTTCGCTTTTTCTCCTTCTGCGCGACCTTCCGCGCGACCTTCCGCTCGTCCTTCCGCTCGTCCTTCCGCTCGACCTTCTGCTCGACCTTCCGCTCGACCCTCCGCACGTCCTTCCGCACGACCTTCGATACGTCCCTCAACACGGCCTTCCTGCAAGCCATCATCATAGCCAGTCATAATGACGCTACGCTGATAGCGCAGATTCTCCATGTGCCGCACATAGTCTGCACGGTCCTCCTTCGACAGTCCGTCAACTATCAAGCACTTGCGGGCATCTTCCAGACCTGGAGCCTTCGCACCGTCCTTGATGTCGCCAGTTTTCAAGAAGTCAATCCACTCGTCAAGGTTGTTGACAGCCAACTTGTCGAAATTGTCGACACAAAGCAGATAGTATTCAGGAAATATATCGCCAGCCTCACGGGTAGTCTTCTCTCCTTTTGCTATGTTGTCGCCGAAAAACACCTCGCTCTGCCGATTGGAGAGTTTCAACACATCGTAGGGAGCGTGCAGTCCTTGGAACACGGTTTTTCCGTGGTACACGTAGTCCTTTGCCTGGCCGAGGGAGAAATACACAATGTTGATGGAATACACCTTTCTCACCTTGTCGTAGTCGTCGCCGAGGTCAATATGGTCAGTTATCACTTTCGACACACCATAGAGGATGCGGTGGAAATAGTTCAACTCGCGGGTGTTCTGTATTTCGAATATGGCAAGTTCGCCACGCTCATTCTCTGCAAGGATATCGACCCGATTGAACTTGTCGTTCTCGCTGTACTGGTTCGACTCACTGTCCAAAAAGCGTTTGATGGTGAATTTCTCATTAAGCAGAGAATACATCAATCCTTCCAATACGGCATAATTTGCCTTGTTGCGGAGCAATCTCTTCATCGCCCAGTCAAATCGTATATAGTTTGCCATATTTACCTACTTTTTAAACGTTTAACAGAATCTACTCTACAAACTTACACTTTTATCCCGACACTTTCATCACTTTCGAGCCATTTTTTTTCACTTCCGCAGGCTGCAAACACAAAGGCAACCAAACTTCGCGTCTGGTTGCCTCCGAAACTTAATTCAATCCTAATTATCTTAAAAACCTTATTTCACCATAACTTTTCTGTTGCCCACGATGTAAATGCCCTGCGGCAGGTTGTCGGTGGCCTCCGACGGCAGAACGTTTGCGCGCAGACGAATGCCCTGCAGATTGTACACGTCAACAGGTCCGTCGTAAACATCCGTGTCCGACTGGATGTCGGTCACGCCGCCGTCGCCGTTAGCCCCGGCAAGAGTCCACGCCTTCAGCGCTTTGACGGTGGTCGATGAAGAGGAGAACGCCTCCACGCCGTTGGCATCGGCATCGGTAGGGAACACGCGTATTGAGGTCGCCCACTTGTCGTTGACAAAGATGTCGAGGATAGAGTGGTCGATGAAGATGTTAATTTTCAAATCGCTGCCCGCCGCCGGACGCTCTGGGAGCGCACAGCGATACACACCGTTGTAGGTTCCCTCGTCGTTGACCAGGCGGGTGAGTCCGCTGAAGTCGGCAACCAGTTCGCCAGAGGTTGGGTTATACTTGACCACGCCTTCGGCGCTGCTGTTCTTGAAGATGTTGAAGCCGAACTCCGATGTGCCCACCTCAAACGTTCCGCAAATTTCAATCTGCCGACCGCTGACTGGCGACAGACTTTCGCTGCCCGTGAGCACGAAGTTGTCGCGCGAATATGCCGTAGTGGTGCGCAGGCCAGACAACCCCTCAAACGGCTTCTGCAACAGCGTGCCATCGTCGGTGAGCGACCATTCGCGTGGCAGCGAATAGCAGTGAGCCCAGCCCAGGTTCCAGTTGGAAGCCGAAGGCAGTTTGTCGGGCACGATGCCGAGCACCAGCGTCTTGCCGTCGTGCTGATAGATTGTGGGCGAAAGCAGTCCGAAGCCGTCGTGCGAATTCATCTCCACGAGGCGCGGGCTCGACGACTTCGCATCGGCAACAAACGTGCCGTCGTCGGCGATAGAGCCAGTCCAGTAGAGCGTGCGCACGCCCTGCAGCGTGGCTTGCGGCGTGGCGGTAAACAGCCATTTGCCGTTGGCCATCTTGGTCACTGTAGGCATCTCCCAGAACGTGCCGTCGGAGGCTACCGTGCTGCCTGTGAAGAACAGGTCGCCGGTGTTGCTCCAAGTGCCCGAAGTGGCATTGTAGCGGTGGAGTGTAGTCGTACCGATGCCGCCCTTCGACGAGCCGACAATGATGTAGGCATTGTCGCCGTTGCGGAAGAAGTACGGGTCGCGGAAATCGTCCGACAGCCCGCTCGGACGGCCAGAGATAATCGGGTTGCCCGCATATTTGGTCCAGTTGATCAAGTCGGCCGACTCAGGCACTGCCTGTGAAATCATAGCCTTGCCGTAGTCCACACCAGTGTAGATGATGTTAGGCTGTCCGCCGGTAATCACATCGTCGGCAAACACGCATCCGCTCCAGCATCCCTTGATGTCATAGGAGTCGCCCGGCGCAACGGCAATCTTCTCCTCGCGCCAGTCGTAGAGGTTCTCGCTCGAGATGTGCCCCCAGTGCAGGCGCGCCATGTAAGGGCCGTCGCCGTTTTTCTGGAAAAACACATGATAGCGGCCGTTGGAATAATACATGCCGTGGCTTTCGTTGGTCCATCCGGCATCAGGCATGCCGTGGAAACGCGGGCGCAGAAGGTCGTCGGCAAATCTCGACGACGGCACTGCCAAGTCGGGCGTTTCCGATGTCTGCCAGCCTTGTATCTCTTCCTGAGTCTTGGCTTCGTCCCATATCGAGACGTCGCTTATCAAGCCGTTGAACGACATGAGTTCGAAGGGGCCCGACTTCCGTGTTTCCGTTCCCTGCCCCATATAGAGCGTGGCGGCAGCCATCGACACCGAGCCGTTGGCTTTGCCCGAGCCCACCTCAACGCCGTTGTTGTAGAGTTTCACCGAGCGGTTGCTGCAGTCGACCACAGCCACCAGGTTGTTCCACTGGTAGGTTGGCAACGGAGTGTCCACATCGATGCTCACTGGCCATCCGCCCACATAGGTGCTGAACGAATATTTACCATTGAAGCCCAGATAAAAGCCGAAGCCCGTCTTCGCCGTCTTGTCGAGGCAGGAAACGATAGGCGTCTTTTCGGTAGTGTTGGTGTCAATCTCGATGATAGGATAGCACGGCACTGCCACCCAGAGCGAAACGGTCATGGTCTTCGTGCCAGAAGGCAGGATGTCGCCCAAGGCAGCATCAACGTGCGACGTGTATCCGTCGAAGCGGAGCGCACTTCCGTTGATTCCCTTCACACTCTCGGGAGCAAAGTTTCCCTCAACGGCAAACTTGTTGCCACTGACTGTTTCCGTTATACTGCCCGAAGTGGCTTGCATATCGAAATGCGCAACCATTTCGGCATTGGCGCTGACGGCTGCTCCAACCATCACACCCGTTACTATTGGTTTAAAGAATTTCATACACGAAATTAGGCAAAGTTCCGGACTTGGCACCGCTATTGGCGCTCCAAGCCCGGAACTTTTAAAGATTTTTTTATTTCAGATAATCAAGTATGTTCTTTGTCAACTGCTCGATGTTGTGCTGATAAGGGTTGACGCCAGAGTTCTGGTTCCACTCATAGGCAGCCAAGCCGTTGGCGATGCAGCGTCCGTGCTCGGTGTTGGCGTAGAACTCAACGAGGCCGGCAACACAGTGGTCGCGCACGTGACCCCAAGTGGCAAGTACGAGCGAGTTGGTCGTAACCTCGAAGTTCTTGATCACGTCAGGATAGTTGCCCTTGCCGTAGACGTTGCAGTCCCACATGCAGTTGTGGTCTTCGCGCTGGCCTGGACCGATCAGCGGCAAGTTTGGATAGCCGTAGTTGTTCGGGTCCTCGAGAGTAAGGCCGTTGTAGACTGGATGGCCTGTGCGGTCGTAGAATCCCTGGTCGCTGCCGTTGCGGAAGTCCCAACCGAGGTAAGGGTTGATCACCCATACATCTGTACCGCTACCGCCGTCGCCGTTGCCAAAGATGTTAGGCGCCATGTCGGAAGGCACGAAGCCGAGAGGCACGGTGAGTTGCGTTGCCATGTTAGACAGATAGAGGCTACCACCGTTGGCTGAATACTGGCGGAGGGCAGCAATCGTCTCGTCGCTTACGAGCGCTTCCGGAAGGTTCTGCCAACCGATAGGCAATCCCACGCGGTCAATCTCAACCCAAAGCACCGGATAGAGGTCGGCGTCGAGGTCGGCAATCTGCGACGGAGTGATAAACTCGGCGTTTTCCTGCTGAGCGAACCAAGCCGCAGCAGCGCGCTCATCGTCATCGGGCAACTGCTGTACCGATCCGGCAAGCATCACGTAGCCCATCTTTGGAGTGATATAAGGGATGGTAACCTTCACTGAAGAACCCTTCGATGAGTAGTATTGGTCATAGACCACGGCAACGGTATAGGTGATTTCCTTGTCCATCGGCTGACCCTTGAGTTCGCACGATGTGGCAGCGCCTTCGATTACCGTAGCGGCATCAGTGTCGCCGTCCTTGATAACCTTCACAGCCGTGATGCCATCTGCCTGAGGCAGAGTCCAGTTGAGAGTAACCGTACGTCCGTTGACGTTGGCCGTGAGGTCGGTCACGTTGGCAAGTTCCACATAAGGGATAGTGGCCTTCACCGAGATGCCCTCCGATACATATCCGCCGTCGTAGAGCACCTTAACGGTGTACATGTATTCCTCTTCCATCGGCTGTCCCTTAACAGCGTAGGAAGTGACTTTTCCGTCCAATCGGATAGGATTCGACGAGTTGCCGTTGGTGATTAGCAAAGCGCCAACCACATCGTTGTCCTGTGGCAGATTCCACGAGAGGTTCACCACATAGCCGTCGACAGTGGCCTTCAAGTCGCTCACTTTTTGCAGAGTCGACAACTCCGTATAGCCTGTCGGTTCAAATTCCGAGCAAGAGCCAAGCATCCCGCATATCATTGACAGCAGAAGGATGATGCTATATTTTGATAGTTTTTTCATTTTTCCTGAGATTTTAATGGTTTACTTATACAAGTCGCCAGCATTGTCAAGTTGGTTGACTGGAATTGGGAAATACACCTCATCCTCTGTGAGGTTTGCTCCCTGATAGTAAGAACGGAATTTTACTTCCGATGCATAGTAGGCATTCATTGTTTGCACCACGTTGCCCCAACGCACGAGGTCGAACCAGCGAAGGCCTTCCATGGCGAGTTCCAGACGACGCTCCATGCGCACTGCCTTGCGGGCGTACTCCTGGTTCCAGCCTGTTGCCGGATATTCGCCTACGTTGTAGTTTGCCACCAACGGGTTGCAGTCGATTGGCTCGTAAGAGGCGTCGACCGAACGCGCTGCCTTGCGGCGGATGTCGTTGATAAGGGTGCGGGCCTCGTCGAGGTTCTTGTTTTGCTCAATCAGGGCCTCGGCCTTCATCAGCATCACGTCGGCGTAGCGGATAAGAATCCAGTTGAGCGACGATGCGCCCCAAGGCACGATACCTGTCTTCACGTAAGGCGACTCAGGTGCTGGATAAGGCTTCTTGCCTGAATACTGGCCGTAGAGGTCGTAGTTGCGGCACCATTTCTCGTTGTACATGTGAGAGCGCCAAGGCATTCCGATACGTCCGAGAGTGAAGTCCAAACGAGGGTCGACGTTGCCTTCGAAGTCGGCTTTGTCCACATTCTTGTCGTCGGGAGCGCCGTTGAGATAAGGCAAGCCGTTGTCGTCGGTGCGGAACGCGTTGACAAGGTTCTGCGAAGCAAGATAGAAGTCGTCGCCGTTGCCGTAGAGGTTGCCTTCCGACCATGTGCAGTTCAAGCAGTTGCTGAAGTTGTACTGGTCTGGCGAGTTGGCCGACGAGAACTGGATGGCGAGCACCGACTCGTATTGGTTGTTGTATTCCGGCTTCGACATGTCGAGGAAGTTTGGATACAACTCATATTTCTTGCTGTCAATTACATATCCGGCATATTTCTCAGCCTCTGCCCAGTCCGACGTGAAGAGGTCCACGCGGGCAAGCAGCGCGGCTGCCACATAGCGGTTGAAGCGGCCCACCTGGTCCTGGCTTTCAGGAAGCACCTCGTAGCAGTTGCGCAAATCCGTCTTGATGAATCCGGCAATCTCGTCGCGGGTGTACTGGTCAGCGCGGCATTCGCTCGGGTTTGCCACCGTCTCGTCGAAGTAAGGGAACTTGGCGTAGATGCGGAGCATGTCGAAGTAGTAGTATGCGCGGAGAGTCTTCATCTCTGCAATGTAGGAAGCCTTCTCCTTATCGGTCAGCGACTTGGAGTTGCTAATGCCGCGGATGGCCGTGTTGCAGCGGCTGATGGAGAAATAGTTGTTGCGCCACTTGAAGTTAATCACGTCGTTGTCGCTCTGCACGTTGCCCACCTCAAGTTGATGCATGTAGGCTTCCATCGTCACGCCGTCGCCGCCCTTGAGGGCATCGTCGGAACGCACGTCAAACACCCAGTTGGTGATTGGGCCGGCAAACGACTCGTTGTTGCCGAAATAGTGATTGAGGAGCGTAGCATAGGCCGACGTCATCAGGTCGAGGGCTTCCTCGTCGCCGATTTGCGCGTCGGTAAACGCACCTTGCGGTTTTGTGTTGAGCAGGTCGTCGCACGACACCGCTGTCACACCCATCGAGAGGGCAACCGTTGCATATATTGCTTTCGTAAATATATTCTTAAAGATATTCATTGTTGTTCGTTTTGAATGTTAGAACTGAAGATTCAAACCCACTGTAAATGTGCGTGGACGAGGATAAGCACCGTTGTCGATGCGTGCGCCGTATTCGCCTGGGAGGATTTCCGGGTCAAGGCCTGAGTAACGGGTCATGGTAAACACGTTCTCAACCTGTCCGTAGACATCAAGATTGGTTGCACCGATTTTCTTGATGAGGTTCTTTGGCAATGAATACGCAAGTTTCAGATATTTCATCTTCATGTACGATCCGTTTTCAACATAGTAGGTTGAGAAACGGCTCTCGTTGTTGTCGTCGGTCAGTGTCAGTGCCGGAATGTCGGTGTCGGTGTTGGTCGGTGTCCAGGCATTCAGAATCTCTACGCCGCGGTTGGTTGAAAGGTTGCCGTAGCACATCGAGAGAAGTTGACGCTTCATGTGGTTCTGGATGTCGAAGCCGAAATCGCCGGAGAAGAACATGTCGAGAGTGAATGCCTTGTAGCGGAACGTGAGGTTCAAGCCCAACGACAAGTCAGGGTTAGGGTCACCGATGATGCAGCGGTCGTTTTCGTCAATCACGCCGTCATTGTTGAGGTCGCGGTAGATGAGGCGGCCTGGGGCTGCGCCTGTCTGGGTGGCATGGTTTGCCACTTCTTCAGCATTCTGGAAGATGCCATCGCAGACATATCCGTAGTAAACGCCCATCGGCTGGCCTGGAATCAGGCGCTGGTCGCCGCCGATAAATTTCTGGCGGGAGTTGAGCGTAACGAGTTCGTTCTTGTATTGCGACACGTTCAAAGATCCGCTCCAAGAGAAGTCGCCGTACTGGCGGCTGTTGTAGCCGAGGGTTACCTCCCAACCGGTGTTCTTCATGTCGCCGGTGTTGAGCCAGATTGAAGCGTTCTCGCCTGCCACGTCGAGTGCCGGCGGAATGGTGAGCATGTCTTTTGTTTTCTTGATGTAGTAGTCGGCGCTCAAGTTGAGTGTTCCCTTGAAGAACTGCATGTCGAGACCGATGTTGTTCTGATAGGTGGTTTCCCACTTAAGGGTCGGGTTGCCTGTGCTCGACAGGGTGATACCTGATGTTGTCGACGAGTTCGTACCGTTGATGTCGTAGGCACCGTTGCCAGTGTTGAAGATATAGGTCGAATATGCCGGATAGAGCGATGGGATGTTGGCGTTACCATTCTGTCCCCAAGAGTAGCGCACCTTCAAGTCGGTCACTACGTCGTTTTTCGGGAAGAATGCCTCCTGGCTCGGACGCCATGCGAGTGAGAATGCAGGGAAGATGCCTGTGCGGTAGCCTTTGGCGAAACGTGAGTTCTCGTCGCGGCGGATAGTGAACGATGCGAGGTAGCGGTCGGCGTAGTTGTAGTCAATCTTGCCGAAGAGCGAGAACACTGACCATTGGGTCTTGCCGCCGCCGTTGCTGCGGGTGCCTGTACCTGCGCCGATCTGCATGTAGTCGGCATCTTCAAAGGCATAGCCCTCGCGCGATGCCGAGAGGTCGCGGAATGTGTAGCCGGTGGCCTCGGTGCCGAGGAGCACTGTTAGGTGGTGCTTCTCTGCAAATGTCTTGTTGTAGTTGGCTGTGTTGGTCCATGTCCAGGTGTCGCCCTGTCCGTAGACGCTCGATGCGCTGTTCACGTCGCCTGGGTTAACGGCACGGCCGAGAGTGTTGTTGAAGTACTGGCTGTGCTCAATACCGATGTTCGACTTCAATGTGAGGCCGTCAATCGGGCGGATTTCGAGATAGGCATTACCGAGGATGCGCCAAGAGGCATAGTCGTTGTCCTTGCCGTTCTCAATCAGTTGCACCGGGTTGGAAAGGTCGGATGCGATGAGTTCGATTGGGCGTGCCCATGAGCCGTCGGTGCCGCGCACTGGAAGTGCAGGGTGCTGGCTCATTGCGGTGAACGGGATGCCACGGTCGCCTGCAACATCGACACCGCGGTTTTTCCAGCGTGCCACCTGAAGGTTTTCACCTACCGAAAGATATTTGTTGAAATCGTAGCGCGAATTCACACGTGCTGAATAGCGCTCGTAGAATGTTTCCTGAATGTTACCGTTCTGGTTGATGTAGTTCAACGACAACAGCACCGAACTCTTGTCTGTGTTGTTGGAGATGGATGCTGTGAGGTTGTTGGTCCACGCTGTGCGGTAGACTTCGTCCTGCCAGTCGGTGTTGGTGGTTGGATAGTTGGTATTGCCTGCCACATATTGTTGAAGCACCGGAGTGGCGCCGCTACCGTAGAGCACATGCGACGGAGTGATATTGGAATTCTTCGACGCTGTCCAGTAAGCCTCGCCCCATTGAGTGGCGTTGAGCATCTCGTAGCGCTTGGCGATGGTCTGCGCGCTCGCTGCATAGTTAACGTTGATTGTCATGCGGTCGCCCTTGCCTTGCTTGGTGGTGATGACCACAACGCCATTGGCTGCGCGCGAACCGTAGATTGATGCAGAGGCCGCATCTTTCAGCACCTGCATTGTTTCGATGTCGTTAGGGTTGATGCAGTTGATGTTGTCGGTAGGCACACCGTCGATAACGTAGAGAGGGTCGTTGCTCGAGTTGGCTGTCGACATACCGCGCACACGGATTGTGCCCGTGCCGCCAGGTGCTGCGTCGGGCACCACATTGACGCCCGCCAACTTGCCGGAAAGCGACTGCATCACGTTGCCGGTGCTTTCGCTCAAAGGCTCTTTCATGTTCATCACCGAAACAGCGCCTGTAAGGTCGGCCTTACGCACTGTCTGGTAACCTACGACTACCACCTCGTCGAGAACCTCTGTGTTCTCTTCAAGACGAACGGTCATTTGTGATTGGGCTTTTGCTACAGTTGAATTGTAACCTACATAATAGAACTTGAGAGTCGAGCCCTCCGGGACTGTGATATCAAACTTGCCGTCGATATCTGTCGACACTCCTGCTTTTGTTGCCTCACAAAGCACCGATGCGCCGATGAGCGGTTCGCCGTCGGACTTCGAAAGGACTGTTCCATGCACAGTGATGTTCTGCGCTTGCGTCACCATTGCTACCATGAGCAACAATAGAGCACTGAAAATAAATCTTTTCATTTGTATGACAATTTTAAGGATTTCTGACCACAAAATTAATCCTACAAATATACCAAGACTATAACGGATGTTGTGCAGTCTATCAAATTCCGTGCAATGCACGATTTTTAATAGCATTGGCACGATTTTTAATAACCTCAGCCCTAATCTACACGAAAGGCAACATATAGAACGGCATCAGCAACGTGTCGCCGTCTTTTTGCAAATCTTTTGAATAAACCAGATATTTTTGCGCTATCACATGCGAATACTTCGTGCTAAACGCATCGAGAGAGGCATGCGACTTATAGCCTGACGACTTCACTTCAATCGGGCAAACCTTGTTGCCGTGCGAAATCAAAAAGTCTATTTCATAATAATGCTTTTCGTCTTTTTTCCAAGTGTGATAGAAGAGTCGGTTGCCTGCCGCGACAAGCATTTGCGCCGTGAGATTCTCATACAC
>CAVAOU010000010.1:0-17428 GCA_963590085.1 Senegalimassilia sp.
ACGCTATCCTCAGCGGCGACATCGACAAAGCTCCTACAAAACAAATCCCAATGTTCGATTTCAAGGTGCCAACTGAATTGCCAGGCGTAGCAACTGAAATCCTCGACCCACGCGACACTTACGCTGAAGCCGCTCAATGGGAAGAGAAAGCAAAGGATTTGGCTGCACGTTTCATCAAGAACTTCAAGAAGTACGAGACAAACGAAGCAGGCAAGGCTCTTGTAGCTGCTGGTCCAAAGCTCTAATCTGAGTAATCGTAACCATTCGATAAAGCCCGAGGGCGCGGTCTCACCGACCGCGCCCTCTTTTTGTGCCGATGCGCAAAAGCCGGCGCCAACTTTTTGCCCGTGGGATGCAATATAGGGCGGTTTTTTGCGTTTAAGTAAAAAGGATTAAACCACACATTTCTATGAAACATCGCTTACACACCATAATACTCATGGCAGCGGCCTTGCTGGCCATCGCTGGTTCATCGTGCAAAACGCCACAGTCGCTGGCATATATCGAAAACGCCGACTCGCTGAAAGTGAGTTCGTTGACGCTCGACTACGCAGTGAAGATACGTCCGGCGGACGAGTTGATAATCACCGTCAACTCAATCGTGCCCGAAGCCACATCGGCATTCAACCTTCCGTTGATCAACCCCTCGACGGGCAACGAGATGAAAATGTCGAGCACACCGCAAAACCAGTCGTACATTGTCGACACTGAAGGAAACATCCAGTTTCCAGTTATAGGAAAAATCCATGCGGCAGGCATGACCACCCTCGAACTGAAGAACTACCTCACCGACCGCATCTCCAAGGAGGTCGACGACCCGGTTGTACGCGTGCAACTCGGCAACTTCCGCGTCAACGTGCTCGGTGAAGTAAAAGCAGCCGGAGCCATCGAGGTGAAGAGCGAGCGCTTCTCCATCTTCGATGCCCTCGCAGCCGCCGGCGACATGACCGAATACGGCGAGCGCACCAACGTGCTCGTGATCCGCGAAGAAAACGGCCAGCGCCAATACCACCGGCTCAACCTCAAGGACGCCACAATCGTCGACTCGCCCTACTACTATCTGCAGCAGAACGACGTGGTCTATGTGCAACCGAACAGCATCAAGGCAGGCAATGCCAAATACAGCCAGAACAACGCGTTTAAGGTAACCGTGGTTTCCACCATCGTGAGCGCCGTGTCGGTCATCGCATCGCTCGTCATCGCTCTCTGTGTAAAATAAATAAAGGGGGCGGTTATATGCTTAACATCCATCGGGCATATTTCTATGTGTTCCTCATCAGTGTGCTGAGTCTGTTTTTGGCTCCGCACCTGTTGTCGTTTCTCGACGAGGCGTGCCTTGCCGCATTCGTCGCCATAGCCGTGCTCGACATGACGTTCAACCATTGCTACCGCAAATATCGGCTGATGTTTGTGCTCCTCGGAGTGCTGGCGTTCTATCTGGTCTACTCCATCGCCGCATCGCCCTACAACACCCCTAAGGCGCAGATCAACGACTTCATTCTCCAGAGCAAGCCACTGATAGCCTTCTCCGTGAGTTACGCCATCGCGCCGCAGTTCACCGCCAACGAGCGGTGGGTGCTGAAGAAGGTGTGCATCTTCCTCGCCTTCCTCGCCTTTGCTGTCATAGCGGCAGGCGTCTACGACATCACCATCTTTCACATCTACTACGGCGGCCTCACCTGCGTGGGCTGCGCGCTGGTCTACCTGCTGATGTCGTACGACGACAACAATCCCAAAGCCTATAGCAAAATTGACCTCATCTGGGCCACCGTCATACTCCTGCTCGGACTCATCTGCACGCGATCCAAATACTACGGCTTCGTCGTGCTGGCATTCTACATGCTGTTTGTCTACCGTCCAGGCACGGTCAACTTCAAGAGCCTGCGCAACATCGTGATCGGCGCGCTCGCGTTTGCGCTCATCGTCCTTGTGGCGTGGAAAAAGATTGAATACTACTACATCACGGGTAACGGCGACACCTTCGACCCCGACGTGATGGAGACCTACGCGCGTCCGGTGCTCTTCGGCGGCATGTTTCTTGTGCTCGCCGACCATTTCTTCCTTGGCTCGGGTCTCGCAACCTACGCCACCTATTCTTCTGGATCCAACGTAAACTATTCGCAACTCTACAGCGAATACGGCATTGACAAGATATGGGGACTCTCGCCCACCTACGGCGACTTCATCGCCGACACCTTCTATCCCGAACTTGCGCAGTTCGGCATCGTCGGCGTGGTCTTCTTCTTCGTGTTCTGTTGGTGGATTTGGCGCAAGTTCCGCATCGTGATGCGCACCCACCACTACCAACTCTTCGGCATCGGAGTGATGGCAATCGCCTTCCTCGCCATCGACGCCACCGCCGGATGCTCCGTGCTTCAGGCCTCGGGCGAACTGCTCATGGCTGTGATGGGCGTCATTGCCGCCAAGGCAAAAACCACAACCAAGGCGGAAGCCAAAGCCCTGCTGGCACGCCCCGCCACCGAATTTTATGATAATAAAAAAGAAAAAATAGAATATGGCTACAAATTCTGACAAAGTGGATTTCAGCCGCTTGCGCTACGAAATCAAAAAGCATTGGTACTATTTCGCCGTGTCGTTTGTTGTGATGATGACAATAGCGACTGTCTATATGTTCAAAAACAACCCTGAATTCAAGTTCCACGCCGACATTATGGTGGAACAGGAGAAAAGCAGCAGCATGAGCGGCAGCATGGTCTCGATGATGAAGCAGTTCTCCATCGGAGGCTTCGGCGGCGGCTCTGTCGACGACGAACTCGTAGTGTTGCAGTCGCACAGCCTGCTATGCGAGGCCATCAACAAACTCGGCCTGCAGTACACCTACCGCGACGCCAGCCGCATGCGCAAGCCTTCGCTCTACCGCAAGTCGCCTGTCGAACTCTCCACAGCCATCGACCTCGACACCCTTCAGGGCGGCGCCACATTCGACATCAAACTGCGCGCCGACAACAAGGTTGACGTGAAGGTGAAGGGCAAATTCTTCTCCACCCTGTTCGACAAGAAAGGCCTCACGCTGCCAGCCACGGTGAAGTTGCCCGACGGCGCTTTCACCATCTCGCGCACGGCCTTCTACAAAGCCGGACAGGAGCGCAAAATCGAAGTGGAGGTGCTCGGCACGCAAAAGGCATGCGAGGACCTGGCGAAGATATACTATGCCGACGTGCCTTCGTTGAAAGCCAACGACATCACGCTAGTCTACCAGGACGAGGACAAGCAACGCGGCAAGGACTTGCTCAACATGCTCATCGAACTCTTCAATGCCCGACGTCTGGGAGAGGAGCAAGCCAAGGCCAACCGCGAAATTGCCTTTATCGACGACCGCCTCGCCACCATCACCGGCGAACTGTCGAACTCAGAGAAGCAACTTGAGGACTTCAAGACAGCCAACGACGTTACCGACATCGCTGCTGAAGCAAAGGTACTGCTCGAGCAAACGTCCAAAAACAAGGCATCGATCGTGGGTCTGCAGACCCAGTTGTCGATTTTCGACATGATCTGTGAGTTCCTCGACGACCCTAAAAACCGCTATTCAATGATTCCTGTGACCAGCGGCCAGGACTACGAGAGCGCCGCAAAGTCGATTGAGTCCTATAACCAACTCATCCTCGAACGCACCAAACTCGACATGTCGGCTAAGCCCGACAACAAGGCGCTGCAGGCGCTCAACAAGCAGATCGACGGCATGCGCACCGGCGTGATTGAGACAATGCGCAAGGCCCGCGAGAGCGCCGAGATTGCCTACAACGACTTCGTGCGCGAGGACGGCAAATATGCCACCCGCCTGCGCCAACTCCCTGCCCACGAGCGCCAGTATGTCGACCTCTACCGCGACACGGAAATCAAGAACAATCTCTATGTGTTCCTCCTCGAGCAGAGGGAGTCGAACGTGCTCAAGTTCGGCAGCAAGGAGATTGCACGAATCATCGACCACGCATATTTCGACGTGAAGAAGGTATGGCCTAAGGGCTCAATCGTCTTCGGCGCCGCCCTCATCCTGTCGATAATGATACCATTGCTCATCTTCGCGCTCCGCGCCATCCGCACCAAGCGTCTGCGCATTGTCGAGGACCTCAGGAAGGTCACCGACATCGAGGTGCAGGGCACCATCAGCGCCGAGGATGAGGACACCGACTACCGCCGCATCCGCGACCGTCTGATTTCGGCTGCCGACGCCAAGGTGGTGAGCCTCGCCTGCCAGAAGGGCGAAGCCACAACCGCTGCCATAGCGGCCAACCTTGCCAAGTCGCTCGACAAAGCGCTGAAGCGCGTGGCTGTAATCGACCTCGGCGGCAACCGCGAGGTGGCACGCGCCCTGGGCATCAACGGCGGCATCTCGCTCGCCGACTGCGTCTTCGGCAACGCCACCGTAGGCAGCGCCGACAGCATCGATGTGGTTTCGGCAAGCAGCGCCAGCGACATCGACCTGCTCGCCACCAGCAAGGTGAAAGAGATTGTCGACAGCCTGAAGCAGAGCCACGACGCTGTAATCATCGCCGGCGACTCGTTTGGCGACTACAGCGCGCTTACCACCGCATCGTCGCTCTCCGACCGCATCATCGGCTGCGTCACTGCAGGCGACCGCCGTGAGGATTTCGAAAAATTCGACCTCGAGTTGCACAACCTCGACACCGCTTGCGGCTACGTTTTCATTAAATAGTGATGAAAGTACTGATTGTAAACAAGTTCTACTATCCACGCGGCGGCGACTGCGTGTGCGCCATGCTGCTCGAGCAACTGCTCCGTGAGCAGGGCCACCAGACTGCCGTTTTCGCAATGCAATATTCCGAAAACGTCTCCACCGAATGGAACAGATATTTCGCACCCGAAGTGGCTTTCGCCGGCGGCATCGCCAACAAGGTCAAGGCTGCCAGCCGCATCTTCGGAGGAGCGGGCGTGAAGGATGCCTTTGCGCAGATTCTCCGCGACTTCAAGCCCGATGTGGTGCACTTCAACAACATCCACTCCTATCTCTCGCCAGCAATCGTGGGCATGGCGAAGAAGGCGGGGGCAAAAACCGTGTGGACGCTCCACGACTACAAACTCATCTGCCCGTCCTACAGTTGCCTGCTCGACGGCAAGCCATGCGAAAAATGCATCGGCTCGAGCAAGCGCAACGTGCTCTCCAACCGCTGCATGAAGGGCAGCCGCGCAGCGAGTCTGCTGGCTTATCTCGAGGCTGAGCACTGGAATGCCCGCCGCTTGCAGAAGGTCACCGACCAGTTCATCTGCCCGAGCGAATTCATGGCATCGAAGATGAAGCAGGGAGGATTTGACGAGAAGAAACTCAATGTGGTGTGCAACTTCGCAGACCCTGAGAAAATCAAGGATATAGCCGTATGCACCGAGCGCAAGGACTACTATGCCTACGTCGGCCGCCTGTCGGCTGAGAAGGGTGTAGAAACGCTGCTCAAAGCCGCCGCGCAGTTCAGCATACCGCTGAAGATTGCTGGCGACGGACCGCTCGCCGACGACCTCAAGGCGCGCTTCGGCCGCTGTGGCTACATCGAGTTCCTCGGCCGCCAGAATGCGCAGCAGGTAAGGCAACTGCTGTCGGAGGCGCGCTTCTCGGTAATGCCGTCGGAATGCTACGAAAACAATCCGCTGAGCGTAATCGAGTCGCTATGCTTGGGCACACCCGTGGTGGGCGCACGCATAGGCGGCATCCCCGAACTCATCCGCCCGGGCGACGGACTGCTCTACCGCAGCGGCAGCACCGACATGCTTGCCAACACCATAGCCAACGCCTGGGAGTCGCACTTCGACTACGAGGGCATCTCCAGCCGCGCCATCCCGCGCTTCAGCGCTGAGCGCTATCTGAAAGAAATACTTGAAATCTACAACCGATAGCATTATGGCAGAGGCACGGGGCAAACAATTTCTGAAATCGGTTGGCGTCTATGCCATCGGAAACATCGGGTCGAAACTGATTACGTTCCTGATGATTCCGCTCTACACGTTTTTTGTCGACACCGCCGAATTCGGATACTACGACCTTTGCCTCACCGCCGTGCTTCTGCTCTCCTGCTTCGCCTCGCTGCAACTGCGCGACGGGGCGTTCCGCTTCCTCATCGACAGCGATACCGACAAAGCCCGCACCGAGGTGGTGAGCGCCACCATCCGTCTGCTCAGCCGCTCGCTGCTCGTCTTTCTGGTGCTGTCGGCAATCATGACGTTTGTCTACCCCATCCGGTGCTTGTGGCTCTCGTTCGGGCTACTGGTGTCCATCGCCCTGATTGAGGTGTTCGGGCAAATGGCAAGAGGTGTGGGCGACACCAAGACGTTTGTAACCAGCAACATCATCTCCGCCTTCGCCATCGGCGCGCTGAGCGTGGTCTTTGTGGTGTGGTGCGGTTGGGGCATCACGGGCATATTCCTCGCCAACATCTTTGCGCGCTTTCTCGCCATCGGCTACATCGAATGGCGCGTGGGCTTGCTACGCAAATACTTCCGTCCGGCACTGAAAAACGCGCAACTCACCAAGGACCTGTTGCGCTATGTAATTCCTTTGCTGCCTATGGTGTTCTTCTGGTGGCTCACCACAAGCAGCGACCGATTCTTCATCAAGCACTATTTTTCGCTCTCCGACAACGGCATCTACGCCGTAGCGTCGCGCTTCGGCGGCATTCTCCAGATTATAGGCACAATCATCTTCCAGGCATGGCAGGAAATGGCGCTGCGGCAGTACGACAGCCCCGACCGCGACAAGTTTTTTTCGAAGATGATCAATCTGTTTATTGTCTTCATGTCGATGGTGCTCATCTGCTTCACCTTCGGGCTGAAGATTGTCTACCCCTACATTGTCGGCCACGAGTTTACTGGCGGCATCGTCTATGTGTTCCCCATTGCCCTGTCGGCGGTGCTCTTCGCCCTTTCCAATGTCCTTGAGATGGGTTACCAGTGCTCCAAGGAAACGAGGCGCGCCCTGCCGGGCATCATCGTTGCCGCAGCGGTCAACATCGGCCTTAACTTCCTCTTGATAAACACCATCGGCATCTACGGCGTGGTCACCACACTGGTTGCCACCTACGCCGTGCTCTTCGCCTACCGTCTGCACGACTCCAAGCGCTACTTCAAGGTGCGTTTCTCGGCAAAGACACTGCTCGCCGCGCTGATTGCCATTGCGAGCGCCATCCCGTTCTACTTCACATCGTCGCATGTCGTCGATGCCGCTATCGTGCTCTTTTCCTGCGCAATGCTGGCCATGCTCGTGCCGAGCATCCTCCACAAGAAATAGCCTTCCCCGTCGACGGGTTACACAATTGTTATAACATATTTTTGCACAAATTGAAAATTATGTATATTTTTGGCAAGGTGTTTATTACACCTGGCAAAAAACATCTACAAACTATTTTGACAATGCTCGACGACACAAATCTCATAGCTCGGTTGCAAAGCGGCGACGAACAAGCCTACCGCTTCCTCTTCGACCACGAATATGAGCCAATGTGCCGGTTCGCCAACCAGATGCTCCACGACCGCATGGAGGCGGAAGGCGTGGTGGGCGACGTTATCTTCAACATCTGGGCAAACCGACAGAGCCTGCAAATCACCACATCTCTTCATTCCTATCTCTTTGCCGCCGTGCGCAACCGGTGCCTCAACGCGCTGAAGAGCCGTCTGCGCATGCTCTCGCTCCAGAACGACGACATGAACCTTGAGCAGGAACTCGAACTCGTCGACATCATCTTTTGCGACGAACGCCAGCCACTCGGCATCCTCATAGAGAAGGAACTCGAGGAACAGATTCGCAAAGCCATCGAACAGTTGCCCGTGGAATGCCGCACGGTGTTCTGCAAAAGCCGCATGGACGGAATGGCATACAGCGAAATCGCCGACGACCTCGGCATCTCGGTGAGCACCGTGAAATACCACATCAGCAACGCCATCGCCCGCCTTCGCGCCAACCTCGGCGGCTATCTCCGCTGGATAATCATTGCAATGCTAATCCAATGATTTGCAGCCGTTTCGCAAAAATATCGCAAAAACGGGCAAAAAATCCGCATTTTCCACTACCCGTTTTCCTTTCCGGATTGTCATATAAGTGTAAGCACGCATAAGCACGATATGGAAACCAACCAACAAAGCAAGCAATACGACGACATCGACGCGATGATTGAGCGCTACATCAGTAACGCCCACGACTCGGAAGCCGTACAATTCCTGCGCGCCAAAGCGCTGGAGTCAGCAGCAAAGCGCCAGTACATCCGCGCTTGCTTCGAGGTGAATTTCTCATCGGCTGTGGCTGCATCGGCAGAGAAGTTTGACGCCGACAACGCCTACCGCCGTTTCCAGCAGCGCATCGACGCCGACGCCCGAAAGGCGAAGAAGGCACGCCGCATGCGCCTGGTGCGCTTTCTGCGTGCAACCGCCGCGGTTATCATCCTCGTGGCGCTCCCCTACATGGGCTACCGCTATGCCACCTCACTCCAGCCTCAACTTGCTGCCGACATCACCGTGACTACCCCTGCGGGCTCGCGCTCACAGGTCACCCTGCCCGACGGCTCGAAGGTGTGGCTCAACGCCGGCTCCAACATCACCTACTCGCAGAGTTTCGGCATCGACGACCGCCATGTGCGCCTCTCGGGCGAAGCCTGCTTCGACGTGACCCGCAACGAGTCGCTGCCGTTTACGGTGGCAACAGAGAGTGCCCGCGTCAAAGTGCTGGGCACATACTTCACCGTGGCTGACTATCAGGGCGACAGCGCTCTCGTGGTCGACCTTGTGCGCGGATGCGTGGACCTGGAGAGCAGCAAGACAGCGCAGCACCAGCAACTGCTGCCCAACGAGCGCGTGGTGATGGACAAAACCACCGGCAAGATGGTGAAGCGCAGAATCGACGCCGCCTACTCCGACGCGTGGATCCACGGCGAAATCAATTTCGACGAGGTGCCGCTGGAGCAGATTGCCAAAACACTGGAGCGCACCTACGACGCGCACATCCAGATTGCCGCACCGCTGCGCAACAAACCATTCTACTATTCGTTCAACTCCGACGGGACTACGCTGGAGCAGGTGCTCACAACGCTCTCCCGTACCCAGAAACTCAAATACAAGAAAATCGAAAACGACAAATCAAATTCATACCTGATATACTAACGCCCCGCAGAGCTAACCAACGCCTACGGGCAATACAGACCTAAAAACCAACCTTTTTTTAAACATATATGAACCTAAACAGAAAAGCAATGATTGCAGCCTTAGCCCTGCTGTGCAGCCTCCCGGTTTCTGCCCAGCGAGTGTCGCTCAAGGCGAGCAACGTAACAGTGAAACAGGCCATCACCGAACTGAAAGAGCAAACCGGCTACTCGTTTGTCTTCTCTTCGGAGGACCTCAACACACAGAAGCGCGTAAACGTTTCTGCCAACAATGTAGACCTCTCGGTCGTAGTGGAACAGATTCTCAAAGGCCAAAAAGGCATCGACTACAAGATTGAGGGCAAGAACGTGATCATCACCAAAGCAAGCCACAACAGCGTCAAGCCTGCAGCAGCCGCTCCTGCCGCAAAAAGCGACGGCCAGCGCGTTGCCGGACGCATCCTCGACGAGAACGGTGAGCCGATGATTGGCGTTACCATCACTGCCGACGGCATGAAGGGCGGCACAGTGACCGACCTCGACGGCAATTTCGTGCTCGACAACGTGCCTTCAACCACCAAAAACCTCCACTTGAGTTATGTGGGCTACTCCGACAAGACAGTGCCCGTCGGCTCAAACCTTAACGTGAAGATGACACCCGACAACACCCAACTCGACGAAGTGGTCGTAGTCGGTTACGGCACAGTGAAGAAAACCGACCTTACAGGCTCTATCTCAGCCATCAAGCCTGACGATTTCAACAAGGGTTCGCGCTCAACCGCACAGGATGCGCTCGTGGGCAAGATTGCTGGCGTGAGCGTGGTTTCAAGTTCGGGTGCCCCGGGCTCCGGCTCCACAATCCGTATCCGTTCGGGAGCATCGCTCTCGGCGTCCAACGACCCGCTGATTGTCGTTGACGGCGTGCCTGTCGACAACTCCACCATCGAGGGCGGCAGCAACCTCATCGGCGGCATCAACCCTAACGACATCGAGACTCTCACCGTGCTGAAGGATGCATCGGCTACAGCCATCTACGGTTCGCGCGCATCAAACGGTGTAATCGTAATCACCACAAAGAAAGGCGTTTCGGGCAAACCGAAATTCAACTATACTGCAAACTTCTCGGTCAGCACCACAGCAAAGCGCCTGGAGGTGCTCAACGCCGACGAGTTCAAGGCATTTGCCAAGACCGTTACCGGCGTGCCTGAAAATGCCGAGTTCGGCACGTCAAACACCGACTGGCAGAATGAAATCTACCGCACTGCCTTCGGCACCGACCACAACCTCTCCGTGCAGGGCAGCATCGCCAAGAAGGCTCCTGCGCGCCTGTCGTTGGGCTACACCAACCAGGACGGTATCATACGCACAAACAACTATCAGCGCTACACCGTCAACGGCGGCGTTTCGCCTAAGTTCTTTAAGGACCACCTGACGCTGAACCTCAACATCAAGGGTTCGTATGAAAACAACACTCAAATTGACGAGTCGGTGGTGGGCAACGCCCTTTCCTACGACCCGACACGCCCGGTGAAGACCGGCAGCGCTACGTCGGCAACCGACCCGGGCCTGGGCTACTTCATCTGGATGAACGGCAACTCGCCTATGGCAATCCAGACCGACAACCCACGCGCTCAACTCGACCTGCAGAACCTCAACAACAAAATCTACCGCTCCATCGGCAACCTCGCCGTGAACTACAAGATCCACGGCTTTGAGGACCTGCAACTCAACATGAACCTCGGCTACGATGTGCTGAAGAGCGATTACAGCAAGGATGTGCCAACACTCGCCGGAATGATGTACACGTCAAACAAGAAGGACGGCACAGGTCTTGACTACAACTCAACGCAGAAAAAGCGCAACACCCTGCTCGACCTCTACGCCAACTACCAGCACCTCTTCGGCAAGCACGACGTGAGCGCGATGGTGGGCTACGGATGGCAGCATTTCTGGAAGAAGTACAACGACACGTCGCTGTCGCCTGAAGGCGAAGAAATCTTCTCGCCGAAGCACTCCGAGTCGGAATACTATCTCCTTTCGCTCTACGGCCGTGCAAACTACACCTACGACAACCGCTACATGGTCACCGCAACGTTCCGTACCGACGGCTCTTCGCGTTTCGCCAAGAACAACCGCTTCGGCTACTTCCCTTCGGTGGCTCTCGGATGGAAAATCTCAGAGGAGTCGTTCCTGAAGGACAACCACGTGCTCAACAACCTCAAACTCCGCCTCAGTTACGGACAGACCGGTCAGCAGGATATCATCAACGACTATCCTTACATGACCACATTCTCAATCTCCTATCCTGAGTCGTGCTACCTCTTCGGCGACACCTGGTACCGCACCTACCGTCCGAACGGCTACGACAACGACATCAAGTGGGAAACCACCACGACATGGAACGCTGGTCTCGACTACGGATTCCTCAACAACCGCATCTACGGTGCCATCGACGTTTACAAGCGCCACACCAAGGACCTCCTCAACACCATCCCTGTAATCTCGGGCGTGAACTACTCTGCAGTGCTCACCACCAACATCGGCGAGATGGACAACAAGGGCGTTGAGTTCTCTATCAACACCGTTCCGGTACAGACCAAGGACTTCACCTGGACTCTCGGCTTCAACTACATCTGGAACGACTCTAAGATCACGAAGTTGAACGTGGTCGACAGCGAAGGCTCCTACGTTGAAACAGGCGCCATCTCAGGCACAGGCAAGTTTGTGCAATGCTTCATGGTGGGCAAGCGCCCTTACACCTTCTATCTGGCACAGCAAGCCTACGACGACAACGGCAAGCCTCTCGAAGGACAGTACGTGCAGCCAGACGGCACAGTGTCGTCGAAGGAAACACGCCGCGCCAACAAATGCGCGCTGCCTAAGTCCTACGTCGGCTTCAACACTCAGTTCACCTACAAGAACTGGGAATTGGGCATCACCGGCCACGGCTCGTTCGGCAACTACATCTACAACTACATCGAGGCTAACCAGTACCAGCAGCAGGTCTACAGCGACCAGGGCAACTTCTCAAACTTGCTTAAAGTCACTGCCGACAAAGGTTTCGCCCAGCAACAACTCTACTCCGACTACTTCCTGCAGAAGGGCGACTTCTTCCGCATCGACAACATCACGCTCGGCTACACCTTCGAGAAACTGTGGAACACTTCAAGCAACCTCCGCATCTCGGCTGCCGTGCAAAACGTGTGCGTAATCACCGGCTACTCAGGCATGGATCCTGAAATCTACGACGGCATCGACCGCAACGTCTATCCGCGTCCACGCACATTCTCGTTATCGTTAAACTTGAACTTCTAAAATTCTCAAAACTAGACAAATCATGAAAAAGAATATATTCAGATCAATGATATTCGCAGTGGTCTGCTGTCTGATGACTTCGTGCTTCGGAGACCTCGACACCATGCCACTCGACGACAACCAGCAGGTTGGCGAACAGGTCTACAGCACTGCCGATGGCTACACCGGCGTGCTTGCCAAATGCTACGCCTCGCTTATCCTCACTGGACAGAAGGGCGGCGACGGTGGCGAGGGCGACCTTGAAGGCGCCAACGAAGGCTATTCGAGCTACGTCCGCCTGATGTTCTATCTCCAGGAACTCAGCACCGACAACTTCGTCATGCCGTCATCGTCCAACGGCTTGCGCAAGTGCCTCAACCTCCAGTGGGACTCTTCAAATGCATCCGTAATCCGCTGGACCTACCAGCGCCTCTACATGTCGATTGCCTACAGCAACGAGATTCTCCGCGAATGCACCGAAAGCAAACTCAAGAGCCGCGGCCTCTGGGACGCACTCGGTTCGGAATGCACAAGTTATCGCGCTGAGGCGCGCTTCATCCGCGCTTATTGCTACGCCACTCTCTGCGACCTCTTCGGCAGCGTGCCCTACATCGACGAGAACACTGGCGTGAAGGACATTCCTGAACAATGGTCGCGCAAGAAAATCTTCGAATTTGCAGAAAGCGAATTGAAGGCCATCGAGTCGGACCTCAAGGCTCCGGGTGCCAACGTCTACGGCCGTGTGGACCGCGTGGCAAGTTGGTTCCTCCTCGCCCGCATGTACCTCAATGCTGAAACATGGATTGGCGAAAACCGCTACACCGACGCACTCACCTACGCAAAGAAGGTGATCGACGACGGCCACTACCCATTGGCAAGCGACTACCGCCAAATATTCCTCGCCGACAACGACCAGTGCAAGGAAATCGTTTGGCCTTTGGTTCAGGACGGCGAACACGCTCAAAGTTCGGGAGGCACAAACTTCTATGTGAAGGCGTTTGTCAACGGCCCGATGAACGAACTCTACAACACTGGCGTGGGCTCACGCGGCTGGGGTAACGTCCGCGCGAAAACCACTCTCGTGGACGCGTTCGACGCCGACGACGTGACGTTTAACACCGCCGACACCTGGGGCAACCAGAAGAAGGACAAGCGCGCGCAGTTTATGACCGCTCTGCCTAACCAGACCAAGGAAACCTGGGATGCCAACAACAATATGACAAGCACCTTCACTTGCGGCTACGGCTACATCAAATGGCGCAACGTAACCAAGGACGACCAGATTCCTGCTTCAGGCGATGCCTACACCTCGATCGACTTCCCGATGTTCCGCACCGGCGAGGCATACCTCATCGCCGCTGAAGCAATACTCCGCGGCGCTCAGGGCGGCACAAAGGCCGACGCGTTGGCCTACGTCAACGAAATCCGCGAGCGTGCCTACATGTCGGGCAAATATGCTAAGGCAGGCGTTCGCTCCGACGTGTCGGGCGACATTGACCTCAGCCAACTCGACCTTGACTTCATCCTCGCCGAGCGTCAGCGTGAACTGGCTTGCGAACTGTTGCGCCGCACCGACCTTGTCCGCTTCGGCAAGTTCACCAAGGGCTACAACTGGGACTGGAAAAACGGCGAGCGCCTCGGCACCGACGTTGAAGACTACCGCAAGTTGTTCCCAATCCCATCAACCGAGTTCTCAAACATTCCACAACTGGAACAAAACGACGGCTACACAAAGTAAATTTGCGGCTGTCACTATAGTCCACATTTTTTCAGATTGAAGGGGGCGCCCTCATGCGGCGCCCTCCAGTCTGGGAAATCAAGATGAATTATGAAATATCTGAAACTACTACTGCTGTCGGCAATCGTGGCTTGCGGCAATGCCTATGCCCAAACCACCTTCGACGAAATCAGCGCCAATCTCAACAAGGCAGGCGGAGTGTATCTCGCCTACCCTGAACCCACAACCAAACTAACAGCCGCGCCGAAAGGCTACAAGCCGTTCTACATCAGCCACTACGGCCGCCACGGCTCCCGCTATCTGCTTGGCGACGACGATTGCCTCTACACCATCTCCTTGATGGAGAAGGCGCAGGAAGCAGGCTGTCTCACCGACCTCGGGCACGACGTGCTGCAGCGCGTGCGCAAAGTGTTTGAGGAAACGCAAGGCCGCGGAGGCGACCTCACGCCTCTGGGAGCGCGCCAGCACCGGGGGATAGCGAGCCGCATGTATGCCAACTTCCCCGAAGTGTTTAAGGGCAAGCGACATGTCGACGCCCGCTCCACGGTGGTCTACCGCTGCGCCATGAGCATGGCTGCCTTCGGCGACGAGTTGAAGGGTCTCGCTCCGCAACTCAGCATCAGTTACGAGATGAACAACCGCAACATGGCGTACCTCAACTACCACACCGACAAGTCGAACCGCTTTACCAACGGCGAGCACGGTCCCTGGGTGGAGGAGTTCCGCAAGTTTGAGGCTGAGCATGTAAATCCCGACCGACTGGTGAAGAGCCTGTTCAGCGACAGCGACTTTATCCGCTGCCAGGTGAATCCCGAAAAACTAATGTGGGCGTTCTACTGGATTGCCGTCGACATCCAGGACATCGAGACGCAGGTGTCGTTTTTCGACATCTTCACCGCCAAGGAACTTTTCGACCTGTGGCAGTGCATCAACTACAAGTTCTACATCGGCAACGCCAACCCGGCAATGAGCCACGGACTCGTCATGGCAAACGCCACGACGCTGGTTGAAAACATCATCGAGTGTGCCGACACAGCAATCGCCGGCGGCGACATCGCTGCCGACCTCCGTTTCGGCCACGACGGCAACGTGATTCCGCTCCTCGCCCTGCTTCAGGTCGACGGGTTTGACGCCTCGGTGAGCAAGCTGGAAGAGGTCTACAAGCACTGGTCGGACTTCAAGGCCACACCAATGGCTGCCAACCTGCAGATGGTGTTCTACAAAAACGGCAAAGACGACGTTTTGGTCAAGATTCTCCACAACGAGAAAGAGTCGCACATCCCCGTAGCCACCGACATGTGGCCCTACTACCGGTGGAGCGACGTAAGAAGTTACTACATCAATAGGTTAGACAATCTAGAAAGACAGGTAGAGAAGATCAAATAGCAGATTCTTATAGGTTTTACAAAGGTTAGAATAATGTCCTCGGAGGCGGCTCTTGTGAAAGACCCGCCTCCTGCTTTTCCTTGTGCGTCTTATCTCCGTTGGAAAAAGGTCGCAATGGCAGTAAGCGGAATGTTTTCCATCCACCCCTGGTCAACATAGCCTTTCATCGAAAAGCGCACGCCCTTCAACTCCGGACGGTCCTTTACAAACTGCGCCAACGAGCGCGCCCGCACGTTCTCCTCCGCCTTCACCTCGATAGGGACAATGCGGTTGTCGGCCTGCACGATGAAATCAATTTCTGCAGGCGTCTTGCTGTTGCTCCAATAGTAGGGCATAAGGCCGAGAGCCTTCAGTTGCTGCAGCACGTATTGCTCCGTGAAAGCGCCTTTGAACTCGACAAACACGTTGTTGCCAATCAGCATCTGGTCGGCAGGCGCATCGGCCATACATGCCAACAGTCCGCAGTCGAGCAGAAACAATTTGAAGGCATCAAAATCTTCGTAAAACTTCAATGGCATCCGCGGCTCGTTGATGCGGTTAACCTTGTAGACTATACCAGCATCAATCAACCATTGTATAGCCAACTCGAAATCCTTTGCCCGTCCGCCTTTTTTCACGGCGCCATACACAAATTTCTTGTTTTCTTTAGCCAACTGCGACGGGAGCGAATTGAGCACCTGGCGGATTCTCGTCGACTCTACAGCCGAGGTGTGCTTGGAAATGTCGCGGCCATAGGCATCGAGAATTTCCTGCTGCAGCACACGCACCTGCTTCAAATCGGCATTCTCCAGATAATGCTTCACCACGCCTGGCATTCCGCCCACATAATAGTACTGCCGCAACAGTTCCACCATCTTCGGCATCATCGCGTCAATCAGCGACCAGTCGCCGGAATGAAGCATCTCGACAAACCCGGAATTGCCTGTTGCATCAAGAAATTCCTCATAGTCCATCGGATACATTGAAAGAATATCCACTTTTCCCACAGGGAAGGACTCGCCCTTGCCCAAAGTTACGCCAAGCAGCGAGCCGGCAACCATAACGTGATATTCCGGGGCTTTTTCACAAAAATACTTCAGGCTGTGCAAACCGCGCGGTATCTCCTGAATCTCGTCGAGCACAATCAGCGTGTCGCCAGGCGTAACTTTCACGCCCGTAATGGCTTGCAGAGTGAGCAGAATGCGGTCGATGTCGTAGTCCAGTTCGAAAAGTTGCTTCATCAACGGCTCGTCGTCGCAATTGACGTAGGCCACCTTCGAATATTCCTCTTCGCCGAAATGCCGCATAATCCAAGTCTTGCCCACCTGGCGCGCGCCAAGCAGCATCAAAGGCTTCCTGTCCTTGCTGTTTTTCCACTGTTGGAGTTGCCCGTAAATCTTTCTTTTCATAAAAGCCTAATATCAAATGGTTTCCTATGCAAAATTACACTTTTTCGATGATAAAATCCAACAAAAACCACACTTTTTCGAGGATAAAAATGGGCAAAAACCACACTTTTTCGAGGATAAGCCCCGTTTTGGGGTGCATCTTCGTAAGTTTTTTCACGATTTCCTAAAAGTTAAGCAATCATTTTGTTACATGTATAAAAGTATTTTTATTACTTTTGTAAAGTACATCAAAGGATAAACAAACAAATTTCCAAATATCACTTTATGAAAAAATTACTACTTCAGTTCATTCTCGCGTTATTGGCTATTCCTTTGGCCAATGCAACAGAAAGTGTGGTAACACTTACCACCACGCTCGATGAAGGCGCCGACATCCAATTGTATGCCTGGTCAGCCTCTGCCGACGATGCCTTCACCATCGATTGGGGTGACGGCACAGAGAAAATCTACAACAAGACAAAGCCAGCCTACACCTACGGCAGCGAACTCAAAGGCAAGGTGGGTCCGTCGAAGACCATCACCATCAAGGG
>CAVAOU010000011.1:0-15842 GCA_963590085.1 Senegalimassilia sp.
AGGACGAGAACTACATCGAGTTGGCGCTGTTGGCCCACAAGATGGGTCGGCGCATATTCCTCGTGGTGGAGAAACTCAACGAACTCCATCTCATTGCGCGCCTTGCCAAGCGCATCGGTGTGCGCCCCAACATCGGCATCCGCATCAAACTGTCGAGTTCGGGCAGCGGCAAGTGGGAAGAGTCGGGCGGCGACCATTCGAAGTTCGGCCTCAACTCCAGCGAACTGCTGGAGGCTGTCGATGCCTTGGCTAAGTACAAGATGGAGGACTGCCTGAAGTTGATCCATTTCCACATCGGCAGCCAAATCACCAAGATACGCCGCATCAAGAATGCCCTGCGTGAGGCTACGCAATTCTATGTGCAACTCACCAAGATGGGCTTCAACATCGACTTTATCGACATAGGCGGCGGCCTCGGCGTGGACTACGACGGCACGCGCTCAAGCGCAAGCGAGAACAGCATGAACTACTCCATCCAGGAGTATGCCAACGACGCCATCTCTGCCATTGTCGACGCCTGCGAGAAAAACTCGCTGCGGCAACCAAACGTAATCACTGAGTCGGGACGCTCGCTCTCGGCCCACCACTCTATACTCATCATCGAGACCCTCGAAACCACCCAACTCCCCATCTGGAACGACAACGAGGAGGTGAGCGACCAGGACCACGAACTGGCGCGCGAACTCTACCAGATTTGGGACAAACTCGGCCAGCAGTCGCTGCTCGAGAGTTGGCACGACGCCCTGCAGATACGCGAAGAGGCTCTCGACCGCTTCAGCCTCGGCATGCTCGACCTCCACACCCGCGCACAGATTGAGAAACTCTTCTGGTCGGTGGCGCGCGAGGTCAACGACATTGCCAAGACCATGAAGCATGTGCCGGAGGAACTGCGCATCTCGAAGATGCTCCCCGACAAGTATTTCTGCAACTTCTCGCTGTTCCAGTCGCTTCCCGACTCGTGGGCCATCGACCAGATGTTCCCCATCATGCCGATTTCGCGCCTCGACGAGAAGCCTACACGCACGGCAACCATCCAGGACGTGACCTGCGACTCCGACGGCAAGATCAACTATTTCATCTCGAGCCACGGATTCTCCAACGCGCTGCCTATCCACCCGATAAAGAGCGGCGACGCGTACTATCTTGGCGTGTTCCTTGTGGGCGCCTACCAGGAAATCCTCGGCGACATGCACAACCTCTTCGGCGACACCAACACGGTGCACATCAACGTGTACAAGGACCACTACGAAATCGACCAGATTATCGACGGCGAGACGGTGGCCGAGGTGCTCGACTATGTGCAGTACAACCCGAAGAAACTGGTGCGCAACGTGGAGACATGGGTTACGCGGTCAATGAAGCAGGGCAAGATTACGCCCGAAGAGGGCCGCGAATTCCTGAGCAACTACCGTTCGGGTCTCTACGGCTACACATATCTCGAAAAGGACTAAGACAATGGCATTCCGCTACTTTATGCACCTGGCGTACAACGGCGCGCCCTATCACGGGTGGCAGCGCCAGCCCAACGCGTGCAGCGTGCAGGAGGAGTTGGAGAAGGCTTTGTCGACGGTGCTGCGGCAAGCGGTTGCCGTGACTGGCGCTGGGCGCACCGACACGGGAGTGAACGCGCGGTGCATGTATGCCCATTTCGATGTCAATCAGGAGATTGCCGACACCCGCCGGCTGGTGGCTTCGCTCAACAGCATTGTGGGGCGCGACATTGCCGTCTACTCGATAGTCCGCGTGGCCGACGACGCGCACGCGCGGTTCGATGCCACGAGTCGTACCTACAAATACTTCATCGGCAAGCGGAAGTCGCCGTTCGGCTACCACTTCGCGTGGACGCCGCCCTATGCGCTCGACCTCGAGGCGATGAACGCCGCCGCCGCCCGATTGTTTGACTACACCGACTTCACGAGTTTCAGCAAACTCCACACCGACGTGAAGACCAACAACTGCCGCATCGACTATGCCCGCTGGGACGACGAAGGCGACCGCCTGGTGTTTACCGTCACCGCTGACCGCTTCCTGCGCAACATGGTGCGCGCCATCGTGGGCACGCTCGTCGACGTGGGGCGCCACAAAATCACCGTTGAGCAGTTCTGCCAGATCATCGAGCGCAAGAACCGCTGCGAAGCCGGCACCTCCGTCCCCGGCAACGCCCTCTTCCTCTGGAACATAACCTACCCCTACGAAGTGAAATAAAAATACCCATCGGGCAATGATGCCGATGGGTATTTTTGTAGGGTTTTGGTGCCGTTGGCATTATTTCGCGGGGCGGATGGTGATGGCGTAGCCGCCGCCTTCGCCTTCGTGGATTTTGAGGCGTGATTTCGAGGTCACGTTCTTTGTCTCAATCACATAACTCTGTGGGTTGTTGCGGTAGTGGGCTGTTTTGCCGTCGCGGTAGATGGTTGCCACATATTTCTTGCCGCTTGGCAGGAAGTCGAGCGTGATGTCGGACGTGCGCGCAGCCTCGCCGTTGGTGCCGCCTACAAACCATTCCTCTTTGCCCTTGGTCTTGCGGGCTACGGTGAGGTATTCGTAAGGCTCAGCCTCGAGGTAGTAACTCTTGTCCCAGTCCAAAGCCACGTCCTTGATAAACTGGAACGCGTCCATAAACGGAGCGTAGTTTTCAGGCGTGTCGGCTGCCATCTGCAGCGGGCTGTACATTGTCACGTAGAGCGACAACTGGTTGCATATTGTGGTGTTGACCCAACTGTGGTTGTCGGGGCTCATCTTGCTCACGTCCATTTGGAAGATGCCTGGAGTGTAGTCCATCGGACCGCCAACCAGACGGGTGAACGGAAGGATGGTGGTGTGGCTCGGACGGCTGCCGCCGAAAGCCTGATACTCGGTGCCGCGTGCGCTCTCGTTGCCGATGAGGTTAGGGTAGGTGCGGCACAAGCCCGTAGGGCGCACAGCCTCGTGGGCGTTGACCATGATGTGGTAGTCGGCAGCCTTCTTGACGGCGTAGAGATAGTGGTTGTTGATCCATTGGCTGTAGTGGGTCTCGCCGCGAGGCACGATGTCGCCCACATAGCCGCTCTTCACGGCGTCGTAGCCGTGGTCGTTCATAAACTTGTAGGCAGCGTCCATGTGTCGCTCATAGTTGCGCACCGATGCAGAAGTTTCGTGGTGCATGATCATCTTCACGCCGCGCGATTTGGCGTACTGGTGTATAGCCTCCACGTCGAAGTCAGGATAAGGGGTAACGAAGTCAAAGACATAGTCCTTCGAGTGTCCGTACCAGTCCTCCCAGCCTTCGTTCCAGCCCTCCACGAGGACAGCATCGAAGCCGTTGTCGGCAGCGAAGTCGATATATTGCTTGGTCTTCTCCGTGGTAGCGGCATGGCGACCGTTGGGGCGCACCTTAGAGTAGTCGGTTTCGCCGAGATGCACATTGACAAGGTCGTCGGTGTAAGCCCATGTGCTCTTGCCGGTGATCATCTCCCACCAGATGCCCACATATTTGCAAGGCTTGATCCACGACGTGTCGGCAATCTTGCAAGGCTCGTTGAGGTTGAGGGTGATGCGCGAAGCCAGAAGGTTGCGGGCGTCGTCGGTCACGGTCACGGTGCGCCATGGCGAGTTGCAAGGAGTCTGCATGTAGCCCTTGTCGCCCTGGCTGTCGGGGTTGAGCCAAGAAGTGAACACGTAGTTCTTGTCGTCGAGGTTGAGGTGCATTGTAGCGTAGTTCACGCAGGCAGCCTCATGGATGTTGAGAAACAGTCCGTCGTCGGTCTTTATCAGCAGAGAAGTCTGCACACCAGTAGGCGAGAACGACGTTTGCGAGAGGTTTTCGGTGATTGAACTCTCCATGTGCGAGCGAATCTCCGAGAGGCGGCAGCGGGTGTATTCATACTCCTGCGTGTCGTAGTCGCCAGGAATCCAGTAGGCAGTGTGGTTGCCCGTCATGGCAAACTCCGAGCGTTCTTCCTTGATTACGAAGTAACTGAGATCCTTCTGCTCAGGCCATTCGTAGCGGAAGCCCACACCGTCGTCGAAGACGCGGAAGCGGATGCCCATGCGGTGCTTGGTAGAGGATTGGAGCAACTCCACATAGAGTTCGTTGTAGTGGTTGCGGATGGCATTCTCCTCGCCCCACACCGGAGTCCAAGTCTCGTCGAAGGTGGAAGTCTCGGTCTTGGCGGTTTCGAAGCCGTTGAGCAGACTGGTGTTATCCTTAAGTTCGAGGCCAAGATGGCTTGGCTTCACAATCTCTTTGCCCTTGAACGCCACCGAATAGGTAGGGGTGCCGTTGTCGGCAAGGTTGAAGTCGAGCGTCACCGTACCTGCCGGCGATTCGACATGTTGTGCAGAGGCAAGCAAGGCGCATGCCGATGCCAACAGAACAAATAAATTTCTCATAGTCGCGTAGTTTTGTTGATGATGCAAAGATAATGGATTTGCGGCATACTATCCCACTGCTTTGAAGAATAAGGCGAAGAATAAAGCCAAAGAGAACATACTTTACTGAAGATATATAAATATTTATCCCTAAAATATGGGATAAGTAAAGAAATAACTATATTTGCAATATGATTACAGAATACGGCATAGAGGCAAAGTCAAATGCGGAAATTATCTCGGAACTGGGAAGCCGGTTTAAGGAGTACAGACTTTTCTGCGACCTGACGCAAAAGGAGGTTGCGGAGAGAGCTGGTGTGAGCATATTCACGATAAGCCAGTTTGAGAAAGGCGAAGCCCGCAATATAGGCTTCGGGACGATTTTGTCGTTGCTCAGAAGCATCGGGTTTCTGGAAGAAGTGGAAAAACTGCTTCCGTCATTGCCGATGCTGCCAAGTCAAATGAAGGTTTCAAACAAAAAGAAAGAGAGGGTGAGACATGAAAGGTAATGTTGTAGAAGTGCGCATTTGGGACAAGACCGTCGGCTGCAATGAGTCCGTTGGCCGACACATACGAAGACCTGTTTGTGATTGGCCGCAAACTTCACCTGACAGCCGCCGAACAAGCCCAGCAATTCAGACGGATGGTGTTCAACGTATTGGCTTTCAACGTCGACGACCATACCAAGAATTTCTCGTTTATAATGGACCAGGACGGCAAATGGAAATTGTCGCCCGCCTACGACCTGATTTTCTCGGCAGACCTCGACTATAGCGTCTACCGGAGCCACGAGTTGTCGGTCCTTGGCAAGAGCTGCAACATCACGAGAAAAGACCTTCTGGTTTTCGCTCAACAGCAAGACATCAAGAACGCCGCCAACATTATAGACGAGGTGACAGAGGCTGTTGCCAAATTCAGTCAGCATGCGAGGAATGTGGGTGTAAGTGACTATTGGATTAGGCGGATTTGCACTATCTTTGCAATATAAACAAAAGCGATATGAAAGTAGGAGATATAGTGCGCTACCTCAATGCTGTGGGTGGCGGTAAAGTGACGAGAATAGACGACAAGATTGCATACGTTGAGGAGCCTGACGGCTTCGAGACGCCGGTGCTTATCCGCGAATGTGTGGTGGTCGACCCCGACGGGGGAATGATGCCGAAGAAGAAGTACGGCAGCAACGAGCCGAGCAAGTATGAGGCTCCGGCGGTGGAGAAGCCTAAGGAGAAGGCGCCAGTGTCGGAAAACAATGTGCCGCTGGTGGAGACCGCCGAGGGCGATGTGCTCAATGTGGTGCTCGGCTATGAACCTGTGGAGGTGAAGCATCTGAACACTACGAAGTTTGACGCTTATCTGGTCAACGACAGCAACTATTATCTCTATGTGGTCTACGCCACACGCGGCGACGGCCCTGAGTGGACGTGCCGCTTCTCGGGCATCGTGGAGCCGAACATCCAGGTGCATCTCGAGGAGTTGACCCACGCCGACCTGCCGGAGCGCGAACGCGTTACGGTGCAGTATGTGGCATTTAAGAGCGACAAGGCGTTCCGCCTGAAGAACCCAGCGGCGGTGGAGTTCCGCCTCGACGCCACGAAGTTCTACAAGACTCACTGCTTCCACGACAATATGTACTTCGACAATCCTGTGATTGCCTACGACATAGTGAAGAACGACGTGCCTCAGCGCCAGTTGGTCATCGACAGCGGCGAACTTGAGCGCGCCATGCGCGAGAAGAAGATTGCCGACAAGGCGCGCCGCCCGGTGACCAAGCATCAGGAGGCAAAGCCTAAGGGCGACATCATCGAGGTGGACCTCCACATCGAGCAGTTGCTCGACACGACGGCAGGACTGACCAACACCGATATTATCAACGTACAACTCAAGGAGTTCCGCCGCGTGATGGACGAAAACGCGAAGCGCCACGGCCAGAAAATCGTGTTTATCCACGGCAAGGGCGAGGGCGTGCTCCGCAAGGCGGTGCTCGACGAACTGAAGCACAAGTACAAGAACTGCGAAGCCCAGGACGCCTCGTTTCGCGAATACGGCTTCGGCGCCACGCTGGTAACGGTGCATTAGCCGCATGATAGCCTATTTTTCATGCACGGGCAATAGCCGTCGGGTGGCAGAGATGCTTGCCCGCCGGCTTGGCGAGAGGCTGACAGAAATCAGCCTTCGCGGCTCTGCGCCGACCGTTGCGCTTGCCGAGGGCGAGCGCCTGATATTCGTGTTTCCAATCCATTCGTGGGGCTTGCCCAAAGGGCTGGCGAAGGCGTTGGCGGAGATGCCGGTCAGCGGCACGCCAGCGTATTGCTGCATGGTGGCAACTTGCGGCGACGACTGCGGCCTGGCGGCTCGCCAGTGGCGCAAGGTGATGCTCGGGCACGGACTCAGTGCGGATGCCGCATACTCAGTGCAGATGCCCAACACCTATGTGCTTTTCCCGGGTTTTGACGTTGACAAGAAGGAAGTTGAGGCGCGCAAACTCGCGGCGGCGCCGTCGGCAACCGATGTCGTGGCTCGGCAGATTGCGGCAGGGGAGAAGGGCGACTTCACCCACCACGGCGCTGCGGCGTGGTTAAAGACGCGTGTGGTCTATCCGTGGTTTATGCGCGACATGGGCGACCGTAAATTCACCGCTACCGACGCCTGCACAGGATGCGGCAAGTGCGCAAAGATATGCCCGCTGGGCAACATCACCATCGACAGCCGCCGCCCGCAATGGCACGGCAACTGCATCAACTGCCTCGCCTGCTACCACAACTGCCCGCGCCATGCCGTGGCCTACGGTAGCCGTACGGCAGGCAAAGGCCAGTACGTCTGCCCGCAGCGGTGACAGCGTCAGCGCTCGTAGTCGGCAAATGCGTACGGGTAAGGGTTGCGCTCGTCGGAGGCGTGACTCTCGCGGCTCACGAGCCTCCATTCGCTGAGGTCGACCTCCGGGAAAAAGGCATCGGCGCCGTCGAAATGCGCCTCTATTTCAGTGAGATAAAGTCGTGAGGCATAGCCGATGGCAGCGCGGTAGATTTGTTCGCCGCCAATCACAAACACCTCATCCTCGCCCTCCGTGAGGCGGAACGCCTCGTCGAGCGACATGGCAACCTCCACGCCCGGAGCCGTGAACTGCGGGTTGCGTGTCACCACAATGTTGCGGCGGTTGGGCAATGCCCCCTTCGGCAGAGAGTCGTAGGTGCGGCGCCCCATCACGATGGAGTGGCCTGTGGTCAGCGCCTTGAAGCGCTTCAGGTCGGCGCTCATGTGGCACAGCAAATCGCCGTTCTTTCCTATTGCGCCGTCCTTGCTGACGGCAACGATTATCGAAACATTCTTCATCTTTCAGCCAGTTATACTGCAACAATGCCCTTGATGTGAGGGTGCGGATTATAGTTCTCGAGCGTGAAGTCCTCATACTTGAAGTCGAAGATGCTCTTCACCTCAGGGTTGATGCGCATTGTGGGCAACGGCCGCGGGTCGCGCTGCATCTGCTCCTTCACCTGCTCGAAGTGGTTGGTGTAGATGTGGGCGTCGCCGAGCGTGTGCACGAAGTCGCCCGCCTTGAGGCCAGTCACCTGCGCCACCATCATGAGCAGCAGGGCATAGGAAGCGATGTTGAACGGCACGCCGAGGAAGATGTCGGCGCTGCGCTGGTAGAGTTGCAGGCTGAGCCGTCCGTCGGCCACATAGAACTGGAAGAACGCGTGGCATGGCGGCAGGTTCATCTTCTTCAGGTCAGCCACATTCCAGGCGCTCACGATGATGCGCCGCGAGTCGGGATTGTGCTTGATGGTCTCCACAGCCTCCGTGATCTGGTCGATGAAGCCGCCGTCGTAGTCAGGCCACGACCGCCACTGGTAGCCGTAGATATGTCCGAGATTGCCGTCGGGGTCAGCCCATTCGTTCCAGATGCGCACACCGTTTTCCTGCAGGTAGTGCACATTGGTGTCGCCGCGCAAGAACCACAACAGTTCGTGGATAATCGACTTCAGGTGGAGTTTCTTGGTGGTGAGCAACGGAAATCCGTCGGCCATGTCAAACCGCATCTGGTAGCCGAACACGCTCTTCGTGCCCGTGCCCGTGCGGTCGCCTTTCATTGTGCCGTGCTCCATAACGTGGTGGAGCAAGTCTAAATATTGTTTCATCTTTATTGTCTGTTATTATATACCTTCAATGTAGATTGCTTTTTCGGGGGTGGCGGGGCAGGCGTATTCGCATTTGCCGCAGCCGATGCACTGGCTGGCGCTGACCTGCGGCACGAGCGTTTCGCCGTGCTCAACCATCTCGATGGCTCCCACGGGACACTTGCGCGAGCAGAGCCAGCACTCCACGCCGTCGGTCTGCGTGACGCAGTTGCGGAGCACGAACGTGGCTTTGCCCACTGCGTGGCGCTGCTTCTCGGCAAGTGTGAGCGGCTTGAGCGCGCCATCGGGACACACCGTCGTGCATACGTTGCATTCGTGCAGGCAGTAGCCGAGACTGTAGTCGAGGTGCGGCTGGAGCATGTGGAGCAGTCCGTAGTGGGTCGACGACGGACGGATTATCGACTGCGGGCATTTGCTCACGCAGAGTTGGCAGGCGGTGCAGTGCTGCAAGAAACTCTCCCGCGAGGCTGCTCCCGGCGGCACAACGGCCTTTTTGCGCTCCGGCGCTTTGCCTTGCTCCACCGTCTTGACGGCATTCTCTGCCTTGGCGGCAATGCCTCCCACGGCGGCGATGCCGAGGAAGCCGAGAAATTGCCGGCGGCTGCGGTCGGCGGTGCGGGTCGGTGTCAACTTCTTGGGTTTCATTTGTCACACAGTCGTTTTGCGGCGCTTTCGCGAGCCTTGTCAATAATCAGTGATATGTGGGCCATCTGCTGCGGGATGGCTATGCCCTGCGGGCAGCGCGGCACACACTTGCCGCAGCCTATGCAGAAGAACGCCGACTGCCTGCGGTCGAGCGCCTTCATGCGGCGGCTGAACTCCTTGGCGCGGGCGGCAAACCCGTCGGTCGTGGTGTCGCCGTAGGCATTGGGGAGCATATCGTCGTCGATGAGCGCATTGTGGATCATGAAGTTTTCGGGAATGTTGATGCCGTAGGGGCAGGGCAGACACTGCTTGCAGTCTACGCAGTGGATGCGCTGGTTTGCCAGATAGGACTGCAGCGCCTGTTGCCACACCGTCGACTCCTTGTCGCTGAAGGCGGCGCCGAGCGACATTGCCACGATGTCTTCGCTGAGCATCTGCATGTCGGCAGGACTGTCGACGATGGCTGCCACGCCGTCCTGGCTGGCGGCGGCACGGAGCGCCCAACTGGCTATGGAGCTGTCGGGGAAGGCTCCGTAGAGCACGTCGGTGGCGTCGCCGTTGAGCGAGCGGAGAGTGCCGTCCTTGGTAGGGTTGGTCACAAACACACCTTTGCCGGCATCGGTTGCCGCAAAGATGGCGCTGCTCTGCGCTCCGTTCATGCGGATGTCGTCGAGAGCATTGTAGGGAAGTCGGAAAAAGTCGAAACTGTCCGATTCGAGGAGGTCGGAGAGGAAATCTTCCTCGCCGATATAGTCAACGCCGAGATGGCGGATCTTGCCTTCGGCCTTCATCTGCAGCAGATAGCGGAGCACGCCGCCCTGAAGATAGACTTCGGAGTATTTGTCCTCGTTGCCGACGGTCTGCAGACTGTAGTAGTCGATGTGGTCGGTGCGGAGCAGGCGCAACTGCGCTTCGAAGACGGTGCGCGCGTCGTCGACACCCGCGATGCTCCATGTGGGCATCGACGTGGACAGCCGGTAACTGTCGCGCTCACGCGAAGCCAAAGCCTCGCCGAGCATCCGTTCGCCGTCGCCGTCGCAGTATGCCCATGCGGTGTCGAACAGGGTGGCGCCGGCATCGGCGGCCTTCTGCACCATCTTGATGCAGTCGGCGCTCATCTTCCCGCCCGTCTTGGGCATCGACATGGTGGAAACGGCCAGCGGCGGCAGACTGTCGGCAAGAGCCTCCACCTCGCGGCTGGCAAGATGCGGCAGCGCCTTGGGCATGGCCACGTTGCCCGACAGGCGGCGGGTGGCGTCGTCCTTGCTCCGGCAACCCGTCATGCTGGCGGCAGCCACTGCGGCTACAGTCACCGCGCTGCGGCGCAGCCATTCGCGTCGCGACATTATGTTGTTGTGCTTGTCCATCCCGTCAAAGTTAAGCATTATCCGTGAGTCCGCCAACCGGCAATGCCGATTTCTCGGCTAACCCCTACAAGTGCATCTCCATGTGCTTGGCGATGGTGGCTGGGATGCGGAGATAGCCCGATGCCCATTCGCCGCTCCATTCGGCCTCGTAGCGGAGATGGTAGCGCCCTGGGCGGAGTGTGTCCATGCAGGAGAATTTCACTGTGCAGTTTTGCGGATTGACCTCGGCAACGCTGTCGACCACACGCTTCTCGATAATCTTGATGTCGTGGTCAATGACCGTGACCGCGCAGTTAATTTGGCAGTCGATAGAGTCGACAGCCACGCCGTGGCGCACCCACTCGAGGCGGCCGTCGCTGTCGGTGGTGATTTCCAGATGCTTGATGCCATCGTCGCTGTCAATCACGCCGCGTGCGAAGAATGTGCGCGCCTCGCCCTTGTCGCTCGGGCGCATCATCAGCACAATGAGCGCCACCGCCACAGCGAGGGCGATGACGTAAAACTCCAGCGAACCAATAAATAAAATCATTGACGGCAACGTTAGCGGGCGTCGTTGGCGGTTATGCCGTGCTCATAGAGGTATTCCGGTGCAATGTCGGCACCATTTGCCCAAAACAAGGTCTGGTCCAATCCAAATTGGATGAACTTGTTTTTGTCTTTCAGTTCGCTGAATGCTGGATATTTAAGAAGAGGAGTCAGGTCGACCTTCTTCTTTGCGCCGTCGTTGAAAGTGCAAAGGATGGTGTAGTCGCCCAAATAGTCTACGTCTTTTACTGTCAAAATCATAGCCTTTTGTTTTTATCGTTCAACTTTCTTTATTGTTTCTCCTCTTTGGGCTTTGCCCCAGAGTTCCATAATTTCTTCTTCGTGGCTGTCGATGAATTTGTTTATCATATTGAGTTGAGTGTCTTGGACTTGATGCGTCCTTCAACAATTCTGTCCTTAATCGTTATCGTGCAGTCGCCTTCGCCGCTCCTTATGTGGATGTGTGGCGGATTGTGGTCGAATGCATAGATATAGATTAGAATTCCTTGTATGACATAAACGGCTCCCATATGATTTCTCTTATTTTTTTTGTAAAGATAGTGTTTTTATGGATTATGTGTTAATTTTGCGGTTAACTAAAATATTAGCTTATGAAAAAATTTACGATTTTAACGTTGTGTGCACTGACGGCCGCGTCCGCCTTTGCAGACGACTATGCAACCGACGGCACAGGCAAAACCTACACGCTTGAGTCATTGTCGGCAATCAGTGAGAGTGGTGTAACAAAGGACGGAAAGGTCTACACCATGGCAAACAGTGTGACTATCGCCGCAGGCGACAAGTTTACCATCGAAAGTGGCGCAACAATCAAGATGGGCGACGCTGTGGAGTTGCGCATCAGCGGCGAGGCAAACATGGTTGTTGACGACAACAGCCGTGTGCTCGTAACCCGCAACGCCGACACCGATGAGCCTAAAGGCATCGTGCTCACGGGCGACGGTGAGCAGCCAGCGGCGTTCAACAACTTCGACTTTGAGTATGCCGGCCTGCGCAACCTCTCTGCCGCTGGTTTCAACGTGAAGAACTGTACGTTCCGCTACAACAACGGCAAGCAGTCGACAGTGGGCGCTCTCGCCCTCGGCGTGAACGGCGCTTGCTTCGAGGTTGTCGACTGTACGTTTGAGTACAACACCGTGCCTGCCATCGGCGGCGCTGCCAATGCAGCAAACGGCGTGGCAATCTTCAACAGCACGTTTACCGACAACAACACAGCCAACTCCAACAAGCCTCAGATCAACCTTACGGTGGGCGGCGACAACTATATCGTGATTGAGGACAGCAAGGTCACTGGTGCGCAGCGCACAATGGTTGGCGGTATCGCCATCGCAAACATGATTGGCATTGAAGGTACCAACTACGTGTATATGGAAGGCAACGAAATCCGCGACAACCGCTACGGCGTTACCTTCTACGGCGCTTTGAACGCAACGATGGTTGAGAACCAAATCATCGACAACAAGTATGCAGCCAGCGCAATGGCTGGCGGCGCAGGTATCTCTACCTATGCCTATGCCGGCAACCCTAACCTGATGGCAGCGCGCAACACCATCAGCGGCAACATGTGGGGCGTGTGCGTGATCGGCGGCGAGGACATCAACTTCGGTAAGGTTGCCGACAAGACTGCCGACGACTACAACGAGGGTCACAACGTGTTCTCCGACAACGGCAACGGCGGCGTGCTCTACGACCTCTACAACAACTCTGCACTTACTGTCTATGCACAGGGCAACAAGTGGGGCGTTGACGAGCAGACTGCCGAAAAGATTGAGACTGTGGTATACCACAAGGCCGACAACGCATCGCTCGGCGAGGTGATCTACACTCCGGCATGGGACGGCGATGGCGCTGTGGCTCGCATCGACAGCGACGTGAAGGCACGCTACTGCAACGGCAAGGTGATTGCCGACGGTGCAGCGATTGAGGTGTACAGCACAAGCGGCAAACTCGTGGCTAAGACTACAGGCGTGGCTGACCTCAATGCGTTTGCCAAGGGCGTATACGTAGTGAAGGTGTCGACTGCCGACGGTGCAACAACATTGAAGTGCATCAGATAGTCGACAGACAATCATAGCAAAACAGAAACGGGTCGAGCGCGATGCTCGACCCGTTTTGTTTAGGTTCTTACTGCAGTGGACTACACGTTGAAGCGGAAGTGCATGATGTCGCCGTCCTGCACGATGTACTCCTTGCCCTCGATGCCGATTTTGCCGGCCTCGCGGCATTGGCTTTCGCCGCCGAGCGTGATGTAGTCATCGTATTTGATTACCTCGGCGCGGATGAAGCCTTTCTCGAAGTCGGTGTGGATTACACCGGCACACTGCGGCGCCTTGCTGCCTTTGTGGTAGGTCCAAGCGCGCACCTCAAGCGGGCCTGCTGTGAAGTAGGTCTCGAGGTTGAGCAGGTGGAAAGCCGAACGGATGAGTCGCGACACGCCCGACTCTTTCAGGCCGATTTCTTCGAGAAACATCTGGCGCTCTTCGTAGGTCTCAAACTCCGCGATCTCCGACTCCGTCTGTGCTGCCACGATGAGAATTTCGGCATTCTCGTCCTTGGTGGCTTCGCGCACCATGTCGACGTATTTGTTGCCGTTGACGGCCGACTTGTCGTCGACGTTGCACACATAGAGCACTGGCTTGTTGGTCAAGAGGAAAAGGTCGTGGGCGGCGTGCTGCTCGTCCTTGGTGTCGAAGGTCACTGTGCGCGCTGGCTTGCCCTGGTCGAGAGCCTCCTTGAAGCGGCAAAGCACCTCATACTGGATTTTCGCCTGCTTGTCGCCACCGGTCTGCGCCTGCTTCTGCACGCGGGTGATGCGGCTTTCGATGGTTTCGAGGTCCTTCAACTGAAGTTCGTAGTCGATGATTTCCTTGTCGCGCACCGGGTTGACAGTGCCGTCGACGTGCACCACGTTGGGGTCGTCGAAGCAGCGGAGCACATGGATGATGGCGTCAGTCTCGCGGATGTTGGCGAGGAACTTGTTGCCGAGGCCTTCGCCCTTCGAAGCGCCTTTCACAAGGCCGGCGATGTCGACAATCTCTACGGTGGCAGGCACGATGCGCTGCGGATTGACGATGGCTGCAAGTTTGTTGAGACGGTCGTCGGGCACGCTGATTACGCCGACGTTAGGCTCGATTGTGCAGAAAGGGAAATTTGCCGACTGCGCCTTAGCGTTCGACAGACAGTTGAAAAGGGTGGACTTGCCAACGTTTGGAAGTCCGACAATACCACATTGTAAAGCCATATTATAATTTTGTTTTTGTCAGAATTTCTGCAAAGTTACGAAAAATCGGGGGGAACTTATCTAATTCTTACAGTTTCTTGCGGGGGAAGGCGTCGATGAAACTGCCGGGGGTGATGTTGGTGATGGTGGCGTGGCGGCTTTCGGCGTAGTCGCGGATTGTGTGGTAGGAGCGGAAGGCGACGTAGAAACTGTACACAATCTGGTGCAGCGGATAGTTCATATATTCCGTGCTTACGCGCGACTTCTCGCCCGCGGAATCCTTGTAGAAGTGCGGCTGGATCGACACCACATGGTTGTCGTCGTCCACGCTGATGGTCTTCATCCACGAGTGGTCGGCGCCTGCCACATAGATTTGCTTGAAGCCCTTGGCCACGGAGAGCATCAGCGACGGGATGAGCACGTTGCGCGGGCGCGGCATGCCGAGGTTCAGGCGGTAGAGCAGATGGCGCACGCAGCGGTTGCCCTCCACTGGGGTGAGGTTGTAGCGCTCCACGGTGATTTTCCCATTGTCCAGGACTTCGGCTGGTACCTTCGCCTTGACGGGCACCATCAGCGTCATCTTCCAGTCGGCGTCGGCGATGTTTTGCCACAGCGACATCACCGCCTGGTTGTCCTTTGCGTTGAAGAAATGCGGGTCGGCGAGCACGTAGTAGTCCGGCTTCAACTGGTTGAATACCGGCGTGTTGGCTGCGAAGTTTACAGCCAGCAATTCCCTCCCCGACAGGAAGTCGGAGTGCTCCGCAATGGTCTGGTTGAGCGACGGGCCGTTGCCCAGCACCACCAGTTCATCGCCCTCCTCCGCCGAGCACGACACCGTAGCCCTGCGCGATTTTATCAACACCTTGGCAATGCTTGCCAACGACTGTCCTGCCTTTCCTGCGGCAGAAGCCAAAGATTCGAGTTTACCCATGTAAGCGCTTGATTAATAAAGAAGCGTGTGGCTGAAGGAGTCACACGCTTGTGGTTTTTTCGGTAATAATAAGATATCTTATTTTACTTTTGCTGCCAATTCAGCACCTGCTTTGAATTTAACGACCTTCTTTGCAGGAATAGTGATTTTCTCTTTAGTAGCAGGGTTGATACCAGTTCTTTCACCTTTTTCTACAACAGCGAATGTTCCGAAGCCGATGAGAGCCACTTTGTCGTCTTTAGCCACTGCTTCTGCGATAGCGTCGAGGGTTGCGTCGAGAGCGCTTTTTGCTTGTGCTTTTGTCAATTCTGCTTTTTCAGCAATTGCATTGATTAATTCTGCCTTGTTCATAATAATTTATTTAGGTTTATAGATTTACTGACAAATGTATGCTTTTCTAATTAATAAAACAACTAAACACAAAGAAAATTTAAAAAAAAAGAGATTTTGTTTAAATAATTTGTCGGTCGTGCCAACATTTCTGCCTCTTTGGCGGCTATTGGCTTGTTTTCATGCGGTTGGCGGAGGGTTGCAACAAAAAATATGCGTAAAATTTGCAAGGAACAAAAAAACACACTATCTTTGCAACGCTTTTGGGACGATGAGTCTCAGAGGTTAGGATTGTCTTATGGTGTAATGGTAGCACTGCA
>CAVAOU010000012.1:0-15628 GCA_963590085.1 Senegalimassilia sp.
GCTGGTCGCTAAGCCAGCAGTAGTGTATCACTTTCGGTATCATTCTTCTGATAAAATTTTTTTAAATGCTCAATGTATTTAAGATAGTCGTCGACCGCTTCGTGGAAGGCATTGGTCAGTTCTTCCACACTCTCGCCCTCAAAATTCACAAGACCGTCAATTCCTTCAATCTTGCCGAAGAAAACGCCATCCGCTTCGCTGAAAGCCACGGAGCCAATAAAATCTTTGTACTTAAGAGTGTTCATAACGGTAAAACAAATGTAGCCAAATTTCGGATGCTCTGCAAATTTAATGGTGCTTTTGCCAGTGTTGTGGCGTACTTACAGCACGCAATTACCTAACTGTCGACCTTCAGCCCCAGGCTTAAGCCAGGGGTTTTAGACATTGCGCCTCTACAAGGCGCGATTATTCATTAGTTTGTCTATTTTTTTATTTCGCCAGGGGGAGGTCGATGCGGAAGGTGGTGCCGACGCCAAGTTCCGACGACTTGACGAAGATCTTGCCGTCGTGGTACTCCTCGATGATGCGCTTGGCAAGCGTCAGTCCGAGGCCCCAGCCGCGCTTCTTGGTGGTAAACCCGGGGCTGAACACAGTCTTGAAGTTCTTGCGCGCTATGCCTTTGCCAGTGTCGGTCACTTCGATGTAGGCGCTGTTCTTGTCGCTTCCCACCACCACGTTGAGCGCCCCCTTGCCCTGCATGGCGTCGACGGCATTCTTGCAGAGGTTTTCCATCACCCACTCAAACAGCGGGCGGCACATCATCACGTTGCAGTCGTTGTCGGGCAGGTTGATGCTGAGGCTCACGCTGGTGGAGATGCGCGCCCTCATATAGTCCAGACCCTGGCTCACGGCGGTGCAGAGCGACGTAAGTTTCATCTCAGGCTTGGAGCCGATTTTGGAGAAGCGGTCGGCAATCATCGACAGGCGGTTCACGTCCTTGTCCATGTCGGCAACAATTTCCTTGTCCACGCCCGTGGCCTCGAGCATCTGCACCCACGCCATCAGCGAGGAGATAGGTGTGCCGAGTTGGTGGGCGGTTTCCTTCGACAGTCCGACCCACACCTTGTTCTGCTCCGCCTTCTTGGTCGACATCACGGCGAAGTAGACGATAATCACGAAGAGAATCATCACGCCGAGTTGGATGCGCGGGAAGTAGGACATCGAGGTGAGGAGCGTAGAGTCCTCATAGTAGATGTGCTGCGTGGTGTGGTCGTCGATGCGGATGGGTATGTGATTGCGGGTGGTTTTCAGTTCCTTGAGTTTTTCGGCGAGAAAAGCGCGGTTGGCGTCGCTCAGGTTGTCGGGCATGAGCGAGTCGACCGGCTCGGGCAGGTCGTTGAAGTTGCGCGACATCAGGATGTTGTCCTTGTCGTCGACGAGCAACACCGGGATATTGTCGTTGTTCTTGATGATGCTGAGATAGAAGTCGATGTCCGACGACTGCGCCGAGGTCAGCGCCTTGGTGGCGTTCGCCCAAATCTCCATGCGCTCGCGCTCCTGCACGGCGAGGTCGTCGACCAGATTGTTTGACGTGTTGAGGAAGAAAGCCACAAGCACCAGCGAAACCGCGAGAAACACGGTTTTCCAGATGCGTCGTTTGTCGTAGAGATTAGCCATAGCCTTTATCGTTTAAGTCGCGCCACGTCGGCGGCAATCCACCGTGCCACACAGTCCTCGTCGTTGCTCAGCGTCACCTCGTCGGCCACGTGGCGCACCTCCTCGGCGGCGTTTGACGGAGCGACAAACACTGTTGCCACCTGCCGCATCGACAGGTCGTTGGGGCTGTCGCCAAACACCACCACGCGGTTGGCGCCGGTCTGCTCCACGAGGCGCTCCACGGCGCGTGCCTTCGACACGCCTTCGCCCATCACCTCGAGAAAACCGATTTTAGGGTTGAAGATGTCGCGGTAGTAGGTCATCGAGCATTTCAGATGCTTGCTTGCCTCCTTGTAGACCAGCCCCATGTGGTCGTAGTCGGCAGCGGCGAAAATGAGCATGGTGTGCTCCTTCTTCTGCTGCGGCATATCGTTGTGGAAGATGAATTTCTTGTACGGGGAGTTGCGCCGCTGCTCCACGAAGCGGTGCTCGTAGTCGTTCATCAGCGGCAGATGGTACGACTCGATGATGCGGCCGTTGAAGGTGTAGAAAAACGGGCGCACGTCGTATTTCCGGCACAGTTGCGACAGGTATTCCACCTCCTCGGCGCGGAGATAGCATTGGTTCACGAGGCCGTCCTGCCACATCGCCGCACCCGTCATCACCACCAGCGGCAGCCGGCAGTCGATGCCCTCCATCAGTTGCACCACCGTGGCAGGCGTACGCGCCGTGGCGATGGAGAAGTTGATGCCGTCGTCGTTGATGAGGCGGTTGAGCATGTCGCGGCTCTCCTGCGATATCAGCGAGTGGCTGTTGAGGAGCGTGCCGTCGAGGTCGGAGACGTATAGCGTTTTCTCGGTCATCGGAGTCTATTCTTTTTTAATGATGAGGGCGCTCAGTTCGTAGAGCAGATAGAGCGGCAGGAACACTATGGTGAGGGTGAACGGGTCGCCCGTGGGCGTGATCACCGCTGCTAGCACGAGCAGCACCACGATGGCGTGGCGGCGGTACTTGGTGAGGAAGCGGCGCTTCAAGATGCCTATCGCCGACAGCAGCCACGCCACCAGCGGCAACTCAAACACGAGTCCCATGATAAGGTTGAGCATCAGGAAGTTGTCCATATAGGAGTCGAGCGACAATTGGTTGTGGATGGTGGTGCTCAATTCGTAGGTGAAGAGGAAGCGGAGGGTGATGGGAAACACGATGAAATAGCCCACAGCCACGCCCAGATAGAACATTATCGAGCCGAGCGAGAAGGCTATGCGCGCGCCTCGCACCTCGCGCTCGTAGAGGGCGGGCCGCACAAACGTCCACAGGAAATAGAGCATCAGCGGCACGGCAAACACCAGAGCCAGCCAGAACGATAGACTGATGTGGAGAAAGAACTGCGCCGTGAGGTTGAGATTGACAATCTCCACGTGGAAATCGTCGGTTGAAAACTGCTCAAGGCCGGGGACGCTCCGAGTGATGCCTGCAAAGAGGCGATAGAGAAAGAAGTCGCCGTTGCAAGGCGCGAGGATGACGTTGTCGAAGAGCCACGGCATGAAATAGAAGAAGCCCGCCATGAAAATGGCGAGCACCACGGCCATCTTGAACAACACGCTACGCAGGTCGTCGAGATGGGCCCAGAAACTCTTGTCGGTGTCCGACTTTGTCAATGCTTCGGATTGGTTTATTTGTCAGAATCCTTGATGTCCTCGATAGGCTTGTCGATTTCGTCCTTCACGTCGTTGACGCCTTTCTTGAATTCGCGCACGCCCTTGCCGATGCCGCGCATCAGTTCAGGGATTTTGCGGCCGCCGAAAAGCAGGAGCACTACGATGGCGATGATGATGATTTCGCCTGTGCCGAGGTTGAAAAGAAGCAGGATGTTGCTCATAATTTACGTTTTATTCGTTAGAGTTGGTTGGCTTCAGCCAACTTGGTTGATACAAAGTTAATGCAATGGCGGCAGAAAACGAACCTTTTTGCCCGTTTTTTCAGCATCGTCGGTTGCGCATCGCTTCGGGCGTGGTGCCTGCCACTATGCGGAAAAACTCACCGAAGCATTCCTCCGACGGAAATCCCAGCGAGCGGGCAATGTCGGCAAGGGGGCGGTCGGTGGTGGTGAGGAGCGTCTTCGCCATGTGGAGTTGCCGCAGTTGGGCAAATTCGCGGAAGGTTTTGCCGGTGACGAAGCGGATTACGCTCTGCAGATAGGCCGCCGACACGCCCATCTGGTCGGCGCACTCGCCCACGGGCGGGATGTCGCAGCCGTGGCCTACGCTGTAGTAGCGGTCCACAATCTTCACTGCCTTGTCGACGTGCATCCGGCAATAGTCCTCGCGGAGAATCAATTGCCTCTGGTAGAAGCGGCGGCAGTTGGTGAGCAGGAGGTTGACCTTCTCGGCAAGCAGCGTGGCAGTAAACTCGTCGGGGCCGTGGGTCGTTTCCTCAGCGATGGAGTCGAGCAGGCGGCTCACCACCGCCAACTCCCTGCGGGAGATGTGGAGCGCCTCGGAGGGGTAGAGGTAGCCGAAAAACGGGTAGTCGGCGAAATGCAGCCGCAGCGACGGCTCGAGCACCAGGCTTCGGTGGAACGACAGCACCCGGGCGTCCTTGTCAACGGGCAGCGGTTCCGACGGCGGAAAAAACGACATCGTGGCATCGGCATAGTCGCAACAGAAGCATCCCATGACGCTCTTGCGCCCTTCGAGGGCTACGGCATAGTGGGAGGCGCGGTCGGGCGCGTTGGCAACGTCGGTGACTGCTGCCAACTGGAGTGTCGGTGCTGATGCCATATTGTTCTAAGCCTGACTGTTGCGGTATTCTTTCGGGGTCTGACCCACGTTTTTCTTGAAAATTCGGTTGAAGTGCTGCGAATACTGGTAGCCGAGTTCGTAGGAAATCTCGTTGATGGTCTTGTCGGTGCCGAGGATGAGTTCCTTGGCGAGACTGATAATCTTGTCCTGGATGTATTCCTGCGCGGTCTTGCCGGTTTCTTTCTTCACGAGGTCGCCGAAATAGTTGGGCGACAGGCAGATCTTGTCGGCAAAGTACTTCACCGACGGGAGGCCTTCGGTTTGCGGACGCTGGCTTGCGAAGTATTCGTTGAGAAGGCTTTCGAAGCGCACCAACACACTCGAGTTCACCGCCTTGCGGGTCTCGAACTGGCGCGAATAGAAGCGCATGCAGTAGTCGAGCAGCAACTCGATGTTGCGCGAAATGAGGCGCTTGCTGAACTTGTCGATAGGTCGCTCAATCTCCGCCTGAATCTGGTCGAGCACGCAGACGAAGAGCGCCTTCTCCTCGTCGGAGAGGTGGAGCGCCTCGGCCGACGAATAGTCGAAAAACGAGTAGTTCTTGATGGTGTGGCCGAGTGAGGTGCCGCGGATGAGGTCGGGATGAAAAAGGATGCCGCGCGCACGGGGGCGCACATTGGGGTCGAGCGACACCTCTACCACCTGCCCGGGGGCGAAACTCGTGATGGTGCCCTCCTGATAGTCGTAGGTCTGCCGGCCGTAGCGGATGTCGCCGCAACGGGTCTGCTTCAGGTAGAGCGCATAGATGCCGTAGTTCATGGTGAAATGCGGCGGCCGGGGCCATGTGCTGTTGGCGGTGTCGACCACAGCCACCAGCGGGTGCTGGGTCTCGAAGCCGAAGAGTTGGTTGTAGGCGTCGACGGTGTCGATCTGAATGATGTCCTTGTTCATAGCCTTGTGGATTTTAATTGCGTAAAGATAGCAATAATCTGTGTAAACGCATCTGCGCCAGGGCAACAATCCGTAAAATGGTTACCACAATCCGTTGAAATGGTTGAAGCCGGGGCGGCAATCGCTTTTTTGTGGCCAGGGCGGATGGATTATTCGCCACATTTGGCTAAATTTGCGTTATGATACTGTCACGACTGTCGATATTCAACTACAAGAACATTGCCGAGGCTACGCTCGACTTCTCGCCCAAGGTGAACTGCCTGCTGGGCAACAACGGTATGGGCAAGACGAATGTGCTCGACGCCATCTTCTACCTCAGTTTCTGCCAGAGCAGCCTGGCGCGCACTGATGCCAACACGGTGCGCTACGGCGAGGAATTCATGCTCCTGCAGGGCACCTACGAGCGCAGCGGCAAGACGGAGCAGATTGCCTGCGCCATCCAGCGCGGCAAGAAGAAGTCGGTGAAGCGCAACGGCAAGGAATACCGTCGGCAGAGCGAACACATCGGGCTGTTGCCGCTGGTGATGGTCACGCCGAGCGACTGGAACCTGATTGTGGGCGGCAGCGAGGAGCGCCGTCGGCTCATCGACCGTATCATCTCGCAGGGCAACCACGACTATCTGGACCGACTCATCGGCTACAGCCGTGCCCTGGAGCAGCGCAACGCCATGCTCAAGCAGGGCATCGCCGACCCGCTGCTGCTCGAAACGGTCGACGCCTATCTGTGCAGCGCGGCGGCTGCCATCCACGACGCCCGCAAGCAATGGATTGAGCAGTTCACGCCTATCTTTATGCGCTACTACAACATCATCTCCGACAGCCATGAGCAGGTGCGCCTCGACTACCGCAGCGCGCTCAACGACAGGACAATGGCTGAGGTGCTCCGCGCCAACATCGAGCGCGACCGCGTGCTCGGCCACACCTCGCAGGGCGTGCACCGCGACGACATCGAACTAATGCTCGGCGACGAGTTGATGCGCCGCACGGGCTCGCAGGGCCAATGCAAAACCTACACCATCGCCCTCCGCCTTGCGCAGTTCGACTTCCTTAAATCTATGTGCGGGCAGACTCCGTTGCTGCTGCTCGACGACATCTTCGACAAACTCGATGCGAACCGAGTGGGAAACATCATGCGCATCGTTTCAGAGCCGGCATTCGGACAGATTTTCGTGTCGGACACCAACCGCCAGCACCTCGACGAAACCATCGACGCCGTGGGCAGCGACTACCGTATCTTCAGTGTGGACAACGGCAACTGCCGTCAAGTGGGAGGAAGCACGCTATGAAACGCCGTGAGCCTGTGCTGCTCGGCGAAGTGATGAAGCAGTTTCTCAACCCCGCCGACCTCGACGACAACGCCAACCGCCAGCGCCTAATGTCGTACTGGCGCGCCGTGGTGGGCGACTTCATCGCCCGGCAGACATCGCGGATGTGGATAAAGGACCGCATCCTCCACGTGGTGGTCAACTCAGCGCCTCTGCGCAACGAACTGATGTTTGTGCGCAGCAGCCTCGTGGCGCGCCTCAACGCCGCCACCGGCATCTCCGTAATCGACGATATAGCATTTCACTGACCATTAACTTTATGCATAATAGGCATAATCGGCATATTTTGCGGTAGGGACAAAAAAAATTGATTGTCTCACGACAACCAATCTTGTTAACCTTAAATCTAATACCATGAAAAACACATTGCAAATGTACGCACAGTTCTGCATTCAGCGTAATTTTACCAAGAAAAAATGCTCCAAAATGGTGTTATTTAACCAGCGTGTGCTTTTTTGTTGCCCAGAGGGGCATTTTTTTTGTAAAAACTCTTGTTTGTCACATATATTTTATATATTTGCCTTGTTAACTTAAAGGCAAAAAAGGACTTAACCTCCAAAAAAGAACTTAACTAATTACAAACATAACAAACTTAAAATTTCGAGACATGAAAAATTTTAGACTATTTGTAGGCTGTTGCCTGACAGCCATGGTTGCATCTACTACGGTGCAGGCTCAGACCTTGACCCAGGACTGGGCAGTGAAGACAGGTCTTCCTGGATATTTAGACGCCCGTTGGGGTGTTGGCTACAAAGGAAAAATCTACACCAACGACAAAAGTGTAAAGAAAATCATTTCAATTGATTCAGAAGGAACAACCGAATTGGCGGTTACATCGACCGCCAGTACGGCAATCACTGTCGACGAGGTTGGAAACATCATCGTGAACGACGGATTTCCTAATGCGCCATCATGCAAAACCTTCAAGATTTTGCCTGCTGGAGCAACAGAGATGCAGGATCTCAGCATCACGCTTCCTGAAGGCGTTACTGCCGGCCGTATGGACTTTGTTGGCCGTGCAGTAGGCAATGTGATGTCGGCCGACGGTGGCGCTTTCTACATCACCCCAAAGAACTCTACTAAAGTGGCGAAGATTTTTGTGGCAGAAGGAGCACAGAACACCGCCAAATCGAAGGCTTTCGACTCCAAAAACGCATGCACTAATGAAGGTGTTGTGCAACCTATAGGAACTGCCGATTCCGATGATTTCATCTCCCGTCCGGCCCGTTCGCAACAAGGATTTTCACGTCTTGTCGACGGCTCAGATGAGATGTTTACCAGAGTGGGTAGCCCGAACAGCACTGCTGGCGGCGATGGCGTAATCCTCAATGGTACGCTTTACACCATCGAGCCTTGCGGAACAAACTACACAGACGGCTTCCAGATTGTAAACCGCACCGACAATACTCTCGTTGCAACCCACGTTGCCGAAACATCTGGAGCGAACGGTACCCAAAACGCAATCTCGGTGGAAAAGATTGACAATTACACCGCCGTAATCTATCAATATGTGCCAGGGACTATGGCAGCGAAGTACACCTTCTCACTGCCGAAGCCAACGATGTATATCATCGGCCAGAGCGAGGGCTCGGTCTGGAACCCTACCGACGGCATCGCAATGACATGGGAGACTGACAACGTGTGGACGGCTACCATTACCACCACATCAGCTGCCGAAAACCTTGGCTTCACTACAGTGCTTGCTGAAAACAACGACGGCGGCGGATGGACCTACGTCAACAACAACCGCTACGGCCTCTCGACCAACGACCAGGACGGCGCGCTCGCCGAAAACTTGACCATCAGCAAGAACACCAACGCGGTTAGAGTGGGCATCGGCACATTCTTTATCCGCATCAACCTGAACGACAACACGCTCTATATCGCTCCTACAAAAATCTACGTGATTGGCAACACCAACAACAACGATGACAACCACGGATGGAGCCCGACCGACGACAGTTATATGGCAGAAAGCGACCCAGCAACTCCTGGCGTGTTCCGCTTCAACCCTATCGACATGAAGGTTGCCGACAAGGCTGTTGGCGCAGAGGGGGCTGACGACCTGTCGTACTTCGCTCTCGTCACTGGCCTCGACGAAGTATGGGGTGTGGTAAACGGCAGCCGCTGGTGCCCGAACAACAAGGACGGCAATATGACCGACGGTGAGGTTTATACCGACTTCGGTAAATACTCCATGGGCTCATTCAGCATCAAGAACGGCGCTTACGACCTCGTGATTGACCTCAACGCGAAGACCATCAAGGCCACCTACCTCACCCCAACAAGCGTTGAGAAGGTAACAGGCAAGACCACACGCGTGGTTGCCGGCAACGGCACCATCAGCATCCTCGGCGATGCAGCGAGCGTATCGGTCTACAATGTAGCCGGCCAGGCTGTGGCCATCAACACTCCGCTGCGCACGCTCAACGTGGCTCGCGGCATGTATGTTGTCATAGTCGACGGCAAAGCCGAAAAAGTGATTGTAAAGTAAAAGCAGTTAAAAAAATTTGAATCTTCAGGGAGGACCGGCCGCGAGGCTAGTCCTCCTCTTTTTTGCACCAAGCCCAGACCGCGAAGAAGAGCATCCCGTCGGGATGCCATATTTATAGCCCCTGGCTTCAGCCTGGGGAAGGCTGATAAACAACAACATGCGCCCTGTAAGTGGCGCTACAGGACGCATGTTTGTCTTTGTTGATGCAGTGGCGTACTTACAGCACGCAAATATTGGGGAGGATTGCCCAGCCCCAGGCTAAAGCCGTGGGGTTAAAGACATTGCGCATCGATGAGGCGCACTACCTCGCCGTCAGGATTTCTGTACACAGAATTTTATTTCAGCAAATCGAGCACGTCGGCGGCGATCTGGTCGGCGGTGAGGCGGTTGCGCAGGTACTCCTCCTTGATGTTGTAGTGGTCGATAAACTCCTTGCGCACACCGTAGTTCTTCACACGCATTGCCGACGGACCGTAGTAGCGCGCCACCTTCTCGCCGTAGCCGCCGTCGAGCACACCATCTTCCATCGTGACCACCAGCGAGTGGTCGGCACGAATCTCCTCAAGCCATTCCTCGTCGAGCCCCGTGAGGAAACGCGGATTGACCACCGAAGCGTCGATGCCCGCCTCCTTGAGTTTCGCTGCCGTAGCCTCGGCAAGGGCGAAGAAGTTGCCCACGCCGATGAGCGCCACCTGGCTGCCGCGGTGAGCCACCTCGAAGCGGTTCATCACCTGCTCATAGTCGGCAGGCACGTCGATGCCGCGGGTCTTCACGCTCGCCGCCGGCACACGGATTGCCACGGGATGGGCGCTTTGGTTGACGCTCCAGTCGAGCATGGCGAGATACTCCTCGCGGCACGTTGGCGCAAGGTAGACCATATTGGGGATGTTGGAAATCAGCGGAATGTCGAAGAGGCACAGGTGGGTCACGTCGTTCATAGCGCCAAGGCTGCCCCAGAACACGAGTATCGTGGCGGCGTTGTTGTTGATGCAGAGATCCTGCGACATCTGGTCGTAGGCGCGCTGGATGAATGTGCTGTACACCCCAAACACCGGCTTCGCGCCACCCTTGGCTATTGCCGACGCCATGGCCACAGCCTGCTCCTCGGCGATGCCCATGTCGATGAACTGACGCCCGGCGCGGTCGCGGCGCTCCTTGGTGAAGCCAAACACTGTAGGCGTGCCGGCAGTGATGCCCACCACCGTTGGGTCGGCCTTCATCATCGCCAGCAGATGCTCGGCAGTGAGCGAGCCGTAGTCCTCGGCACCCGACGGCTGCTTTTTAAGTTCGCCCGTAGGGATGTCGAACGGCATGCTCCAGTGGAAACGCTCCTTCTGCTCCTCGGCAAAGCGGTAGCCTTTGCCCTTGAGGGTGTTGATGTGGAGCACCACCGGGTGGGTCGAGTCCTTGACGCGGCGGAACGCCTCAACGAGCGCCGCCACATTGTTGCCCTCTGCCACATAGACGTAGTCGAAGCCCATAGCCTTGAAGAAGTTGCACTGAGCCTCGCCGTTGGTTTCGCGCAAGAGTTGCAGGTTATGGTAGAGGCCGCCGTGGTTTTCGGCAATCGACATCTGGTTGTCGTTGACCACTACAATCATGTTTGAGCCCAACTCAGCAGCAACGTCGAGACCCTCAAACGCCTCGCCGCCGCTCAGCGAACCGTCGCCAATCACGGCAACCACATTGAAATGCTCGCCGCGCAGGTCGCGCGCCTTCGCCAGGCCCGACGCCAGACTCACCGAAGTGGAGGTGTGGCCAATCACGAAATGGTCGTGCTCGCTCTCCGACGGCTCGGAGTAGCCCGTCACGTCGTCGTAGTGCGACGCCTCGGTAAATGCCTCGCGGCGCCCGGTGAGCATCTTGTGGGCATAACTCTGGTGCGACACGTCGAAGACAAACTTGTCCTCGGGCGAGTTCATCACATAGTGCATGGCAACGGTAGCCTCGACCATACCCAAGTTCGGGCCCACGTGGCCGCCGTGTTCACTGAGTTTGGAGATTAGCGTTTGGCGCACCTCAGCGCAGAGCGCCGGCAGTTGGTCCACAGCCAATTTCTTCACATCGGCTGGCGAATTGATTGATTCAAGATACATATTATATGGGTTTAGAATTTTCTACGCTGCAAAATTACAATCTCCCGGCTAATCTTTTGGTAAACATTTTACGGCAATAGCAACCAAAATTACTCGCCAGGATTGCACACATTCGAAAAATGTGTGCCGCACACTTGAGGCGTAAGTGTGTAATTTGCAGATTATTAAGTATAAATTCCGTTAAAATGGCACGCGTGTGACGGTTTAAATTATATCTTTGCCATGCATTACAATAAATAAACGAAAATCGGATATGGGACATATAGAAGAAGTGGCCACCCGCCTCAAAGGTCTGCGCGAAGCGCTGGGGCTGTCGGTGGAAGAGATATGCTCGGCATGCGGCATCGACGAGAAGAGATACGCCGACTATGAGTCGGGCGCTGTCGACATCCCGCTGAGCACTGCAAAGTGCATCGCGGAAGCCTACGGAGTGGAAATCATGGCGCTGCTCTTCGGCGACGAGCCGAAGATGCGCAGTTACTTCATCACGCGCAAAGGTTTCGGCGAGTCGGTGGAGCGCCGCAACTGGTACAAATACCAGTCGCTTGCGGCAGGGTTCGCCAACCGCAAGATGGAGCCGTTCCTGGTTACGGTGCAGCCTAACGCCGATGCCGATGTTCACCTCAGCAGCCACGACGGCCAGGAGATGAACTACGTGGAGCAGGGGGCTATGGAACTGCACATCGACGGCAAGGTACTCACGCTCAACGAGGGCGACACCATCATGTTCGACGCCCGCCGTCCACACGGCATGCGCGCCGTGGGCGACAAGGAACTGAAGTTCATCGCCATCATCGTATAGTTCACCAATGAATCTACAATCATCACTCGAAAAAAGATTATGTTAGAGAAATTTCTTGATAAAACGAAGTTCGACTCCTACGAGGATTTCATGCAGAACTTCAAGGTAAATGTGCCCGACAACTTCAACTTCGGCTACGACGTGGTCGACGAGTGGGCGCGTACCAACCCCGACAAGCCAGCCCTGCTCTGGACCAATGAGGCAGGCGAGAAGATACAGTTCACCTTCGCCGACATCAAGCGCGAGAGCGACAAGGCGGCATCGTTCTTCACCTCACAGGGCATCGGCCGCGGCGACATGGTGATGCTGATACTCAAGCGCCGCTACCAGTTCTGGTTTTCAATCATAGCGCTCCACAAAATCGGAGCGACAACCATCCCTGCCACCCACCTGCTCACAGCCAAGGACATCGTTTACCGCTGCCAGTCGGCCGACATCAAGGCCATCGTGGCCGTGGGCGACGACATCGTGCTCAAGCATGTCGACGACGCGTTGCCGCAATGCCCGTCGCTGAAGGCGCGCATCTCCACCGGGCCTAACGTGCCGGAGGGATGGCTCGACTTCAACAAAGGCTGCGACGAGGCAGCGCCGTTTGTACGCCCGGCAGAGGCCAACACCAACGACGACATCTCGCTGATGTACTTCACATCGGGCACCACCGGCGAGCCCAAGATGGTGGCCCACGACTTCACCTACCCTCTCGGCCACATCATCACCGGCTCCTATTGGCACAACCTCCACGAGGACAGCCTGCACCTCACCCTCGCCGACACCGGCTGGGGCAAGGCAGTGTGGGGCAAACTCTACGGACAGTGGATTGCCGGCGCCAACGTGTTTGTCTACGACTTTGAGAAGTTCAAACCCGTCGACGTGCTCCACATGATCCACAACTACCACATCACCTCGTTCTGCGCGCCTCCTACGGTGTTCCGCTTCCTCATCCGCGAAGACCTCAGCAAGTTCGACATCTCGTCGCTCAAATACTGCACCATCGCGGGCGAAGCCCTCAACCCGAGCGTCTACGACGAATGGCGACGCCTCACGGGCATCAAACTGATGGAAGGCTTCGGACAGACGGAAACCACCCTCACCATAGCCACCTATCCATGGGTTGAGCCCAAGCCGGGCTCGATGGGCAAGAAAGGCCCGGTCTACGACATCGACCTGCTTACCTCCGACGGCCGCTGGGCCGAGGACGGCGAACAAGGCGAAATCGTGGTGCGCACGGGCGACAAGGCTCCTCTCGGATTGTTTAAGGAATACTACCGCGACGCTGCGCTCACCCGCGAGGCATGGCACGACGGCATCTACCACACCGGCGACGTGGCTTGGCGCGACGAAGACGGCTATTTCTGGTTTATCGGCCGCAAGGACGACGTGATCAAGTCGTCGGGCTACCGCATCGGCCCGTTTGAGGTGGAGAGCGCACTGATGACGCACCCTGCCGTGGTGGAATGCGCCATCACCGGCGTTCCCGACGAAATCCGCGGCCAGGTGGTGAAGGCCACCATCGTGCTGTCGAAGGAGTACAAGGACCGCGCCGGCGAGGAACTGATAAAGGAGATTCAGGACCACGTGAAGCGCACTACCGCTCCCTACAAATATCCGCGCGTAGTGGAATTTGTCGACGAGTTGCCTAAGACCATCAGCGGCAAAATCCGCCGTGTGGAGATACGCGACAAGAAATAAGCAAACACAAATATATTCTTTTGGTTAATTGATGGCGGGGCTCGACGTGATGTCGATGTCCCGCTTCCCATTTTACTGACGGCTGCCGATTGCATGGTTTGAAATAAATCAGTAACTTGCGGGCGATTTTAGAAATGGGCAATATGAAATACTTGAAGAGCATTCTTTTACTGGCGGTTTCAGTCATTTCAACCGCCACGATGGCGGCGCAGGACTACTACTCTGCCGACTACGGCATGCGCGGCTACAAATCGTTCTACGAGGCAGGCTACGGCTTCGACGTGAGCGACGGCAGCGACAGCCCTGGCGACAACATGTATGTGACTACCACCCAAGGCTACCAGTTCAACGGACGCTTCTTCACTGGCGTAGGCGTGGGCTACGAATACTACGCCGTCGACGGCGGCACCCGTCAGGTGGCGCCAATGTTCATCGAGTTTCGCGGCAACATCCTCGACACCAAGGTGTCGCCCTTCGTGGCGGCTCGCGCAGGTCTCTTCGTGGGCGACGGCAACACCTACGGAGCCTACTATGCCGGCACTGTCGGTGTGCGCTTTGCCCGCCGCAACTACGACCACGCCATCTACCTCGGCGTGCAGGCGTCGCTCCGCAACGAGCGCAGCGGCGAATTCCACAACATGCGCACCGTCGGCATCACCCTCGGCTTCGAAATCTGAAAATGCATCAATCGGCCGCGGATATGTAGGCAGGGACGGGGCGAGGCGATGCAAACTAATCATAAATAACGCTAATAGTTGCAAATATTTCGGCAAGTGTGGTCGGGAATGGGCACAAAAGGGCGGAAAATGTTGATAATTCGATAATTTGTTTATATCTTTGTGCCGTTTTAACGGAACGATAATGGGACAGTTACACTCCTATAAGTTAGAACTGCGGACATTGCCGCTTGGCATTCAGCAGTTTAACTACGTTGTCGATGACGCTTTCTTCAGCCAGCGCGAGGGAAGCGAGATTCGTGGCGGAAATGTTGACGTAAAGTTGGAAGTTGACCACCGGAACGACTATTTCGACTTGACTTTCATGCTCAAAGGCACAATAGTTGTGGGCTGCGACCGCTGTCTCGACGACATGCAGTTGCCAGTTGACACTGACTACCAGGTGACGCTGAAATACGCCGAAGAGAGCAACATTGACGACGACGAGTTGATCGAGGTGTCGGAGCGCGAGCGCGACTACGACCTCACCGACTTGATCTACGACACGATAGCGCTGACCGTTCCGATGAAGCACACCCACGCCGAGGGACAGTGCAACGCCGCAATGGTGGCGGAACTGGACAAGCACAGCGGTGCAGCCGACGGCGAAAGAGAAGAAACTAACGACCCTCGATGGGAAGCCTTGAGGGGATTAATTGATAACAACAAATAATAAATAAGAACAATGGCACATCCAAAACGAAAACAATCGAAGACAAGAACAGCTAAGAGAAGAACTCATGACAAGGCTGTAGCTCCTACATTGGTACTCTGCCCTAACTGCGGCGCATGGCACGTATACCACACAGTATGTGGCGAGTGTGGATATTACAGAGGAAAAGTTGCAATCGAAAAAGAGGCTGCCCTCTAATCTGTAAGCACACACCAAATGTGGAAGAAATTGTCCTAAATGCCAACGTTTAGGACAAATTTGTTTAACGGAGACAAAAATATAATGACAAGAGCAAGAATTACGGGAATCGCATCGTATGTGCCTGACTATGTGCTCACCAACGAAGAGTTGTCGCACATGGTTGACACCAACGACGAATGGATTACAACCCGTGTAGGTATAAAAGAGCGCCGCATCCAGAAAGGTGAAGGCTTGGGGTCGTCGCACATGGGAGCAATAGCCGTAGAGCGTCTGCTGGCCAACACTGGCGTGGCAAAGGACTCTATCGACTTGGTGATTTGCGCCACTTCCAACCCCGACTACCG
>CAVAOU010000013.1:0-1946 GCA_963590085.1 Senegalimassilia sp.
TCAACTACGTCCACGAACTGCAGCATCTCCTGTGGGCGATGGGTATCAACGACAAACATTTCCAGGATTAAAGATTTATGGCACATACAATAGACGCGCCGATTATCGGCACACACAACTCGATGACCTACCTTCGTCCGCAACACTGGTACGGATGGCTTATGGTCCCTTTCGCAAAATGTCAAAAGAAGACGCTGCTCAAACAATGGGAGGCAGGCGCCCGCTGCTTTGATTTGCGGGTAAGGTTTAACCGCCGCGGCGACGCTATGTTCGCCCACGGGCTTTACGAGTGCCGGCACGACGCCGACCCCCACGAGACCGTGCGCACCCTGGCGGCGCTGGCACAGACAGAGAACGAAACGGCTTATGTACGCGTCGTTCTGGAAGACCCGGACGCAACAGAGTATAACGAGTATTATTTCCGCAAGTTCTGCCGGTTCGTGGAGTTGTTCCCGAGCCTGAAGCCATTCCAGGGCAACCGGAAAGGTGACTGGGCGCAGATCTACGAGTTCGACTACGAGCCCCGCCTCTACCAGATGGTCGGCTCGATGGACGAGGACGCTCACCTATGGGAACGGATTATGCCGTTTGCCTACGCCCTCCGCAAAAATAAGAAGAACATGGAAGACCCCGACAGTATAACCATTTTTGATTTTATCTGATGAACGTGCAACCATTAGTCCTGACCGCAGCCTCTCAACTCCGGTCAGGCATCCAACCTCCGCAGCAGCAGCGTCCTCTCTATGCTTGTGAGGCGCGCGACTTGATTCTCCGTCCGTTCTTCATCGCGAGGCTCGCCCTGAAGGAAGCGCAGCGCCTCCGCGTGGTGCTTTTCGACTTTACCGGGCGTTTCCGCAAGGTTAGCCGGCATATCGACGAACTTTGCCGCACGCTCGACAAAGAACTCACCTCCGGAATGGTGCATGCAGAGCGCAACCTTATGCGCTTCCTCGAGTATCGTTTTTTTGAGGACTTGAAACCCACCCTCGAGATGCTCCGCCTCCAAATAGACCAATTCTGCAAGTCGGTAGCGCCTGACGCAACCGACTTGGACATTAACTCGCAGGCGGAGTTGGCTCGGTTCCTCGCCCGCATGGCGTGCGAATACACTGAAGATTCCGTGATGCGGATGTATGAGGCGAGCGCCAAATCGGCCAGATATGTAGACGGCGAAATCAAAATGTTTTTTGAGACGACGCACACGCAGCGAATTGTAACGCCTCCCGCCCTTGTGGCACTGGAAGAACTGCAAAAGGCTATTGTCGTTGTCGAAAACATTGCGAGCAGCCCGCAGACGAAGGTAACCGACCAGCGCAGGCAGAAGGTGCTCGAGGACACTCTCGACGTCGCCGTGAGGAAACTCAAAACAACTCCGATAGTGCAGAGCGACCGCTACGCCTGTTGCGGCGTGTGCAGCCATTACTCATTCCCTGGAGCGCTGCCCGGGCATTGCCTCTGGCGCAACTTTAAAGCGCAGGTGATGCGCCCAGCGTGCAAGCGCTTCAAGAGAATAAACAATACTTGACGCTTCCTTACTTACTTTAGTTTTGCATTTTCCCCGTCGGGCTTGTCCCGTCGGGGTTTTTCACGCCCTTGGGCTTTTCCCCTTGCATCCCCTACGTTATAAGCAAGCGGCCGTGCAGTTGTCCATGCCGTGCGGATGGGGTGCGGGGAAGGGCGAAAAACCACCCCGAAAACGCCCGTTTTTGCCCGATTTCGTGCCATTTTGGGGTGAAAAACGCCCGTTTTTGGGTAAAAAATTTGACTTATCGAATTGATTATTAGGCGCATAATGGTCTAATTTATATATTTTCTTTTTTTTATTTTTTAAATCATATAACATTAAAAGCGGTGTACTTTTGTACGGAATGGTTTCAAGATGCTTTGTTTCAGCCGATTAGATGCGTACAAAAGCACACAAATACAAGTGTGCAAGTTTGTTCGTA
>CAVAOU010000013.1:1956-15361 GCA_963590085.1 Senegalimassilia sp.
TTCGTACAGTACGGAATTTGTACGCACACCCCCGTACAAACTTGATTTTCGCGATTTTGTACGGATTTAGGCGCTGAAAATCAGCAAATTACAAATCAAACGTACAAATTGCACTGAATTTTGTGGGCAGAAAACATATACTATATAAAAAATATATAGTACATATATGAAAAATCTAACCCATTATTTCACTATATTTCAGCGTTTTAATGGGTGAAAATTGCGCAAAAACGGGGCAAAAACGGGGCAAAATCGCTATATTTGTGCTATAAATCGTAGCAAAACAGACTAAAAATGGACATTTTCGTATATCTAAAACTCGAAAAATATCTCGCAGAGTGGTACATCCACGAGTGCGGAGGCTCGCCGGTGCAACTGAAAAAGGGTTCCGCAGAGAGCGACATCCTCGAACTCTTCCTCCAGAAGCAGCCAGCCGACCAGCCCGTCGACCTCGGGAAGGACTCCAACCTGTGCATCCGCATCCCCTCGTATAAGTGGAAAGACCCCCGCACCTACAATTATCTGCCTCCGAAGGCTAAGATTGCCCTCGCCCATACCATTTACACTCGGTTCCGTGTGCAGTTGTGGGACGACCTCCACCGGCTGGAGAACACTGAGGCACCGATAACCGACCTCATCTACGCCTGGATGGAAGCCCACGGCATAGAGGATGACGACAAATCGTGGGAAACCATCCGTCAGAGTTATTTCCGCAAACGGAACATCTACCGACGGGCGCAAAAAAAAGAATCGACTTCATCGACCGATAAAAACAAGGTTGAAATAAATCAATAAATTCCAATATGTCAAGAAATTACACATCACTACCGGGTATCACAAAAATCTATTCTTTACCCTGTGCGACTCTCCCGAAATCCATGGTCGAGAGATATGCCTGCTATCTACCGATTGCAATCCTCTCTCCGAAGGAGTCAGTGCAATTTGTGGGCGTTCCGACGTGCAAAAGGAGCACGGAAGCCCAAAACAACGGGAAATCCGTGACCGTAGAACTGCAATTCACCGTTCCCGGACGCTACACAGCGCCCAAGGTTGCGACCGCATTCGTGATCGTCACAGCCTCCGGCGAAGCCTATGCCATTGGCCTCCGTGAGTCGCCGTTCCCGTCGGTGACGGTGGAGGAAACGACCGGCACACCGTCGGACGACCCCAACCAAACCACGGTAACTGTGAAGCATACATCGGTAGAATCGCTTATACCAGTGGTTGTTTAGTCTTTTCGGCACGCTCTGAGGGTGGGTAAATTTGTGAAAAATAAAATCTATGGCAACAAATTACCTACTCAAACTCAAGGGCTACGTCGGCGGCTACGATTTCGATGCCGATTATGTAGACTGGAAGTTGGAACAAAATAAAGGCAAGGCTGTCGATGTGCTTATCGACAGCCTCGGAGGGTCAGTGGCTACGGCATTGACCATCGCCCACAGATTCAAAGACCATGGCGACGTTACCGTGCACTATGCCGGGATGAACGCCTCGGCTGCCACCATCGCCTCGATGGGCGCAAAAAAAATCATGATTGACCGCTATGCCATGTACCTCGTGCATAAGGCAAGCACCCAAATCATAGATATAGCAGCCCTCAATGCCGACGAACTGGAGGAGCGCATCAAGTCGCTGGAGAAGGAAAAGGCCAATTTGATGAAAATCGACCTTAACATTGCCTCGATGTATGCCGACCGCTGCAAGAAAGACCGCGACAGCCTGCTTGCCCTGATGAAGGAAGGCGGATGGCTCACCGCGGAGGAGGCTCTCGAATGGGGATTCGTCGACGAGATTGAGGACAACCCAGCAGCCAAGAAACCGGAAAAGGTTAACGGCGAACTCGCCGCCTCTATGGAGGCCGCCGGCATCCCGTTGCCTAAAAATGCGCGCACTTCGTCGCTGATGGAGCGCATACTCTCGATTTTCGGCACTCATAACACCCAAATAATGAACAAGATTTTCAAGAACATTTGCGATGCTCTACAGGTAGAGGCCATTGCAATTTCTGCCGACGGCACAGCCTCGGTTACAGAATCTCAACTGCAAACGATTGAGACAGCAATCGCCGAAAAGGATGCGACGATTGCTGCTCTCACGGAGCAGAACACCCAATTAGAGGCAAACATCGCCGACTATGAAGCCCGTATCGCGGAACTTGAGAAAGCCCCAGGCGAAACGACCGCCCAGGTGACTGGCGCTGTCAAGGACGTAAATCCTAACGCTGTGGAGGATCAACTCAACGACTACCGCAACCGTCTCCGTGAGGCCAGAGATTTGCTTAAATCCATCTAAACTAAAAAACAACAAACAATGGGAAAAATCGTAATCACTCCTGAAGATTTCCAGACGGCAGCCATCAAGTATCAAAAAGAACTTTTGATGCTTCCTATCGTCGCATTGGAACAATCTACCCAGTACATGACCGTTATGTCGGGTGTGGCTGGTAAACAAGTGGTCGGCGAAGCAGATTTCAATGCTCAGTTTGCCCCGTACAAAGCATCCCGCAAAGGTTCCACCAACCTCGAACTCAAATTGCGCGCTTTGGAAACCTACCTCGGCAACGTCGTTGAAACATTCGAGCCGAACCAAGTGGTAAAAACTGTGTTCGCCGGTACTTCTACCCTCGGCGACGGACAGAAGAACGTGCCTGTAACAAAATTGGCATTGGCGTCACTCGCCCGCAACCTCGGCCGCAACCTCAATTCTTCGTTGTGGAAGGCTAAGTATAGCGCAACAGGCGACACCTCTGCCGACTTGTTCGACGGCTTCGACACCATCACTCAGGCAGAACTCACAGCGGGCAACCTCGCTGCAGATAAGGACAACTACAAAAAATTGACTTCTGAGATTACCAAGGAGAACGCTGTCGATGTTGCGAAGGACATAATCGTTTCTCTTACTCCAGAACTCCGCGAGCAGGATACATTCATGTTCTGCGACTGGGACTTCTACGACAAATATTGCGAGGCGTACAAGGCGACAGGCGCAGGCCTTACCTACAACACTGCCTACGAACAGGTGTTCGTCGAAGGTTCCGGCAAGCGCTGCACCCTCGTGCCTCTCGCCAACAAGAGCGGCTCGAACTTCATCCACGTCACCACGAAGGACAACATGCTCGTAGGCTGTGACCAGATGGGCGACAAAGAGCGTGTGCAGATTGACCGCTTCGAGCCATTCTTGCTCACATTCTCCGCAACGATGTTCTTCGGCGTGCAGTTCAACACCATCGACGGCCGTCGTATGCTCGTTGTCGACAAACGTACTGAATAACTAAAATTTTGACAGACTATGGCAAATACTTGTGATATTCTCCAGAAATCGTTGAAATGGTGCCAGGGCACTCCCGTTTATCCGGGAGTCCGCGCCCGTGCTTACTACATCAACAAATCGGACATTGTAGGATGGCCGACATTGACAAAGGGCACAGCGGGCAACTACACCACCGCAACGTATACCGGCGACTTTACTCTCGCCGAGGACAAGAAGTGGCTCGCTATCGACCACGACGTGAAATCATCGCAACTCACCAGCGAAGCACAGGGCGAGGTGCCAAGCCAGACCCAACTCAACAAACTGAGTCTCGTGCATCAGGGCGTAGGTGCAGAAGCATCGGAGGCAGCCCTCTATATGAACAACTGCGACTGCGTGTTCTTGGTTGCCGGTATGGACGGCCTGTTTCGTGTGGTAGGTTCTGAGATGTGGCCAGGCAAAATCACCGTGGCACAGGACACTGGCCAAGGCGCGACGGGCACAGCCTCTACCACTATCGCTGTGGAAGCGACCGATGTTTGCCCTGCTCCTTTCTATCCCGGCAAGATCGTGACAGAGGACGGCGACATCAATGGTGACGGCTCTGAAGTAGCGTAAGCATAATCTCATCAAACACGTCCGGGAACATTCGTGCTCCTGGACGTTTTAATTTTTATGACAGTTATGGAATCAGAATTTGTAAAAAAAATAAACGAGTGGCTCAACACTCCATCCGACCAGCGCGACTATGACGCAGGCGCTCTGCTGATGCTCCAGGCAAACAGGAATCGCATTATGTACAACAACATGAGACGGCGCCCGGATTATTACGCCTCGCACATCGAGTATCAGTTGAAAAAATACGTTGAACAGCGCAGCGTCACGGTCACTCATCAGGCTGTTGTCGCAATGGAAAAGCAGGCGGAGGTGATTATGGAGACCGCATCCCCGTCAACGACTACCCCGAAGCAAAGCGACTACCGCCGCGGCAAGCGCCTCGACCATGACAGCCTGCCCGCGGAGATTCAACAACTCTACACGGACAACCTCTCAATCCTCCAGCGGATGCGCGAATGCCATTTGCAGGTGCGCCAGTGCAGTGGCCCGAATCAGGCGTGCGTGGACAACGACAAATATCCGTTCTTGAAGGAACTCATCGCCCTCGACAAAAAGCGCCTCGCTAACTGGAAGGCATACGACTCCTATGACGCTGGCACAGGCACAGGCACAGGCTCTGCTACCGCAACGGCATCCGAGTCGGCAGCGGAGACGGAAAGCAAACTCGTGCGCCAAATCAACCTGAACCTCGGCAAATACGTCAAGAACCCGACGGAACCCAAGAGAAAATATTTGGCAGGCCTTTACGCCAAACTTGTGAACCCATCTGCCTCGCTGACGGAGAAACTGACGGAGGCGGGAGTAATTGGTGATTGACCATGCCGATGCCCAACGCTTACGACGTGTGCCGGACAGACCTGTTTACCGACCGCAGCGACCTCGAGAAAAAGTTCCCGGCTGTGGTTGTGGATAAGGTCGTCCGTGTGCGCGCAATGTATAACAACCTGCTCGGAGAGCCATCGGCTAAAGACCGCCAACTGGTAGACACCCACTGCCGGCAGTTCAAGTGTGAGAAGTCGGCGGCGTACGCCGATTTGGCTATCGTGCGCCAACTGCTGCCGCAAATCACATCGAGCAGCCGAGATTTCCACCGCTGGCGCTACAACGAGATGATCCTCGACACATACAACCGCGCCAAGGAGGAGAACGACTTCAAGACCATGGAGCGCGCCGCTTCCAGTTACGCCAAATACAACCGCATCGACCTCGAGGACGAGCAGCGCCTGCCTTACGACCTCGTGGCCGTCCAGCCATTCACGGCAACCGACGACCCAAGCGTACTCGGCATTAAGCCCATCCCGAACCTACAGGAGAAGATTGACGCGATGATTGCCAAATACAAGAAAGAGACCCTCGACATTGAGGACGTGGACTTCGAGGACGTAGACCTCGAGGAGGATGATTTGTTTGGAGAAGATGAAAACCCCGGTAAAGAAAGTTTACTTTAACAAACCGCAGCGCCTGACTCAACTCATCGGCGCACATACATCGGTTATCGTGGCGGGACGACGAACGGGCAAGACCGACAGTATCGCCAGCCCGTTTGTGCTCCGGAACATGCAGCGCATGCCCGGCTCGACGGGAGGCATTGTCGTGCCTACGTTCAAACACGGCCTCACCAACACCATTCCGGGGCTGCTGGCGGCGTGGAAGCGCTGGGGGTACGAGAAGGACGTTCACTATGTGATAGGCCGCCGCCCGCCCAAAAGTTTTGCGAAGCCTATCACGGAGCCTGCCGACTACGAGCATGTAATATCATTCTACAACGGGGCTATCGCCGTCCTCATATCCCAAGACCGTCCCGGCTCCTCAAACTCGCTCACCCTGTCGTGGCTGCTCGTGGACGAGGCAAAGTTCATCGACTACAAGAAACTAAAGGAGGAAACTCTGCCCGCCAATGGTGGTATAAAGAGCTATTTCGGGCGGCACTCCTACAACCATGCCGTAATGATTCTCTCGGATATGCCGCAAACGAAGAAAGGATCATGGTTTCTCCACTACAAAGACCTGATGGACGAGGAACTCATCGAGACCATCAAGGCGACCGTCTACGAAATTTGGCGGGTAAAGCAGCGGATAAGGACGATGAAAAAGGACGGCGCGCCGGTGCCCCCCTACCTGAGAGGCCATCTGCGCCGCCTCGACCGCCAACTCAACCAGATGCGGTCGGTGGCCGTCTATTACAAGGAATACAGCAGCATCGAAAATCTGCAACTGCTGGGCGAGAACTACATCAAGCAGATGAAGCGCGACCTCACGCCGAAAACGTTTCAGACCTCCATTCTCTGCCAGCGCCTCGGCATCGCCAAGGACGGATTCTACTCCTCGATGCGTGAAGGGCACAAGTACAACGCCAGCGACTTCGACTACCTCGACAGCCTCGGCTTCGACTTTACCGACAATGCCCTCGACAGCCGTGCCGACAAAGATTTAGACCCGTTCAAGCCTATTTGCATCGGGATGGACTACAACGCTAATATCAACTGGATTGTGGCGGGGCAGCCCGTCGGCCGGAGGCTGAACGTGCTGAAGTCATTCTATGTGAAATTTGAGCGCAAAATTCCCGAACTTATCGACGATTTCTGCACCTACTACCTCCATCACCGCAACAAGACGGTAATTTTCTACTACGACACTACGGCGCTGGGCTCCAACTACGCCGTCAACGACCGCGACTTCCTCTACGTAATCCGTGAGTGCTTCGAGGCTCACGGGTGGAACATCTCTCCCGTCTACCTCGGCAACCCGATGCACCACGATGAGAAATATCTTCTCATTAACCAAGGTTTCGCCGGGCGCAACCGGCTTATGCCGTATTTCAATCGGCAGAACAACGACGATTTGATTTTGGCGATGCAGACAGCGGGCGTTATGCGCGGGCGTGACGGCTTCCGGAAGGATAAGTCGGGCGAGAAAAAAGAAGAGTCGGAAGAAGACCTCCTCGAGCACCGCACCGACGGCACCGACGCTTTCGATACCCTCTACATCGGGTGTGAAACCAAGCCCGCCGACGGGCTCGACATCACCATCTCGTCGGGTGTAATGTAGCGGTTTCTGTCTTTTACTTACAGCCCGCTCCGCTGTATTTTCGTGGTATGATTGAATTCACAAAATACCCCGATGGCAACGTGTGGGCTACGGAAATTCCGACGGTTTCCGTAACCACAGACATTACGTCGAAGGTCGTTTTTACACTCTACAGCGGAACGACCAGCGGCGATGTGGTGTTTACAAATACATTCTTTGCTCAGGACTCCGTCATCTCTATTGTTGGGCTGGGTGATATTATCGCGGCGTATATGCGCTCCAAATCGCAAATCTTCGGAACGTTCTCGATAAAGGCCGCCGACTCTACCGGGTCGCAGTCGGCTTCGGGCTCTTTCTGCGTATGCTACTGCGACAGGGAGATGCCCGTAACTGTCGATGAATGGGCTACAAGCCGTTTTCTGGTTACTGCTGACCAAATATCAATGCACGGCAGCGGCTCGCTGCCTCTTACCGCTTTGCTCAAGACCTCAGAAACAAAGGCCAAATTCAACATAGTCGGCACTACGGCCGACGGCAGCCTCACACAGCAGTCGGTTACCGCCATCCTCCCGTCTACTATTGCAACCGGCTACCATGTCACGGATATAGGCCCCGTCACTGTGGCAGGGCTGCTTAAATTGCTCGAGGATACATATAGAACCCCAATAAAAAATATATTATCATTTGTGGTAATTGTGGGTAGCCGATACCTCCAGGTATTCGTCAAGGACAACCCGGAGCACTCCACCACTTTCCTGTTCAAGAATATGTTCAACGTGCAGGAACCTATCACATTGGCGGGCGTAACCAAGCGGGCGCTCGACCTTACCCGCAGCGAGGCCGTCGTGGAAGGCAAGTCTATCCAATACGATATTTCCGGCTATCGAACCTACGAACTCACCGGCGCGCCGATGATCCTCGCCGACGCTGCCCGCGTGGAATATCTCGTGGGCTCTTGGTCGGTCACTGACGAGTCTGGCCGTGATATAATCATAACGAGTTCGGACTTCTCCTACGATGATGACTGCACGGCCACCAAGGCTGTAACCATCAATTGGCGCTACGCATCACAAAAAGTTCTCGACGAGACGGCGCTGCCGTCGTCGGCGGGCATATTCTCCGAACCATTCTCTTATCAGTTCTCGTAATGGCAAATGCAATCCACATATCAACGATGCGCAAGATGCTGGCTCTCGGCCAGCCTGTAGAATTACGCGTGTGGACGGCAAAAGGCGAAATCCAGACGCTCCACAACGCAATCTCGCTCCGCTTCGATGAGCGGGCGGGAGTGCGCAACGTGAAACTGATGGACAGCCGGCAAATACGCAAGGTGCGCGACGTGTGCATCTTCCAGATTAACGACAATGAAGTTTATCTATGAATAAGACAGAAAATACCTACGTTTCGATGACTCCGTCGGTCGGCTTCGTGGAAGGCCGTTCGGCGCTGTTCTACACCCCTGCAGGCAAGACCGTGTTCCGTGAGGACTCCGACATGGTGCCCACCCGCATCAACGACGAACATAGTTACATGCCGTGGGGCGCTGACAACCAGATGCCGTTCAACATCCTCGACCTTATCGAAGGCGATGAGACGCTGTCCACCTGCCAGATGTTCAACGCCGAAATCTGCTACGGTGCCGGGCTCTGTTTCGATACCTCGGCATGCTCTCCGAAGGTGGCTGCGTCGGTTGCTGACTTCCAGATCTGCAACAACATCCCCGCCTATTTTCTCGGCGTGTGCCAGGACTTGAAGCACTTTGCGTTTACGGTGTCGGTGATTATTCTGTCGAAGGACGGCAAGACAATAACCAACGTGCTCCGGAAGGAGGCGTGCTATTGCCGGTTCTCGCCGCGCGTGCCCGGGAAAAAACAGTATGTATATTACGCCAATTGGCGCGAATATCCCGCCGCTGACGAGATAGAGATGCTCCCGTTGCTCGACACTGCCTGCCCGTGGCACGACCTCACCTCCCGACTGGAACGAGGCGACAGGACTCGCAAATTTGCGGTACTCACGGAAATTCCGGGAGCAGACCACACTTATTACCCTATCCCGTACTACGCATCGCTGTTCCGCGGGAAGTGGTTTGACATCAAACGGCTCATCGCCATGGCTAAGGAAGCCAAGTTGAAAAACTCCGCCCCGATTAAATATCTTATCGAGATTTCGAAGGAATATTGGATCAACATCTTCAAGGCTGAGCGCATCACTGACCAAGTGAAGCAACTCGACCGCATAAAGGCGGGCAAACAGGAAATCCTCGACTTCCTTACTGGTGTAGAGAACAGCGGTAAGGCGCTTTTCACCACGTTCTACCGCGACGTGAAAGGCCAAGAATACTCCGACGTGAAGATTACTAAGATTTCCACGGATAAGGAGGGCGGCGACTGGTCGACAGACATACAGGAGGCCGTCAATATGGTTTGCTTTACTATGCGAGTGCACTCCAATCTCGTAGGCTCCGTTCCCGGCAACTCCAACTCAAACAACAGCGGCTCCGACAAGCGCGAACTCTACACCATCGCCCAAGCGCTCCAAAAGCCCTACCACGATTTGTTGTTCTCGCTCTACAACATAATCATCAAGTTCAACGGATGGGCGGGCTGCACGGTCGATGTGCCGTTCATCCAGTTGTCCACCCTCGACGAGAAAAAGGACGCTAAAACAGTAACCATAAATCCTGACAACAATGCTAATCATTAAGAACAACGAAATATTGCGGCGCTACGTCCCGAATGTGCTGCGTGAGGTGGCAGGCGAGTCGAACTTGTTTGACAAGGCATTCCCGGCACTGGCTTCCGCCGAAGAATGGGTCTCGGATGAGATTGCGGGCGAGGCCGTCATGGCCGACTTGTCGGAAACTGATGAGAGTGACCGGATGTTTGTCAAGGTGGCTCGGCTGATTGCCTGCAAGGCGATGGCGGAGGTGGTACCGATGCTCGACCTCATACTCACTCCTAACGGATTCGGAGTGGTCAGCAACTCCAACATAGCCCCCGCCTCAAAGGAACGCGTTGACCGACTCGTTGCGGCGCTCGAATCGCAATGGGAACGCCTCGCCGCTGAACTTCTGTCAGCGCTGCGCTCCGTAGATTTATGGATCAAGTCTACCCAGTTTGCCAAATGGTCGAAGTTGATGCTGTCTCCGGAAGAACTGAGCCAATACGTTCTCCAAAGCAAAACGCCGATGACTACCTACACGGAGCGCCGTGCTGAGATGGTAGCCATTGAGGCTGCTGTCGAGCGTGAATTCCTCGGCGCTGAATATCTGCAATTTTTGCGTGAGGCATATTGGTCGGACAAGGTGGAGCCTGACGACCTCCGAGTAGTTAACGATGTGGTCAACGCTGTGGCAAGTTCTTTGCGTGCCGGATGTCCCCGGCTCGAAGGGCTGGTGCCGACGGTGAACATTATCCGCAACAACCCCGAAGTTTACCCGCTGTGGCACGCCACGATGATCTCACAAGTCTACCGTCACGAACCTTTTAAAAACGACAAAAAGAATCATGGTTACTTCCTTTGATAAAATAATAATCGCTACCGTCCCTGCATCATGGCAGTCGCTCACAGACCAGCAACTCTACTACGTTTATGGCCTGATTTGCGACGGGCTCAGCCTGACACAAATAAAGACGTACTGCTTCTTCAAGTTCTCCGGAATTAGGGTGCTGCGTAAGCAGCCGAACGGCTACGTTATCGACTACAAAGGCCAGCGCCTCGCCGTAGAACCGATGGTGATTGCCAACTGCCTGTCGGCGCTCGATTGGCTCAACGAGCATCCGTCCTACCCTGTGCGCATCAGCCGCATCCGTGGGAAGGAGGCCGTGGACGCTGCCCTCAATGGTGTAAGTTTCGGCGAATACATCGCCCTCGACAATATGTATCAAGGCTATCTCCACGGGCAAGACGACTCGCTGCTTGTCGAGATGGCCAAGATACTTTATCAATCCGATAAGATGGTTTTAAACCGTGCGCAGAAAATTTCGGTGTTCTACTGGTTTACATCCGTCAAGTCAATGTTCTCCGACCGGTTCCCGTACTTTCTCCAACCTGCGGGCTCGATGACTCCCGACAACCTGCTCGGCGGCGGGGCTTCGGTTGGCCAACAGGTGACGGACGCAATGAACGCCCAGATAAGGGCGCTGACCAAGGGCGACGTAACGAAGGAAAAGGAGGTACTGAGTCTCGATGTGTGGAGAGCCATGACCGAACTCAATGCGCAAGCAAAAGAATATACTGAATACAAACACAAGTATGGCAAATAAACAAGACTACGACTGGAACGCGTCGGCATACTTCAAGGAACTCACCCGCCGCAACAAACTGGCAACCGAATACGGTTTCCGGTTCTGCCGTGTGTCGGGGCTCGACGGTTTCGAGGAGGCTCTGTCGTCGATGCAACAGACGCAGGCATTCGTCTGCGTTGACGAACTCGGCACGGGCTATTCGCAACTATCCCCGTCCCCGCGGACGCGAAGAGTTAAAACCGTGTTCCTCGCCATGCGCCACGCTGTCGATGATATGGCGGCGCGGCAAAAGTGCTTCGACGTGATGCGCGAACTGTTCCGGCAGATGATGACGGCGCTGATCCGTGAGAAGACCGCTATCGAGGAACATTTCCTCTATGTAGACCCGAAAATCCAATTTTCGGAAATCTCTTCATATTTCATGTCGGGCTGTGCCTGCGCAAGTTTTCAGGTCGCCGTCGACAATATGACAAACCTTTGCTACAACGAAAATGAGTGGGACTAATCAAGATAACACAGTCGAGTCACGTCGCAGATATGTGGAGGCGTTTAACTCTACAATGCTCGATATCTGGCGGGAGCGCCTGCTGCTGCTCGGCGTGTACCGGACTGGTGCGCTGCTCAACTCTCTCGCTGCTTCCACGCCGCGGATGGACGGCAAGGTATCGGAGGTGACTCTCTCTCAGAACTTCCTCGCCTATGGTGTCTACGTGGATGCCGGAGTCGGCAAGGAGGTTCCTGTAGGCAACCCGGGCGACATCGGGCGCGAGAAAAAGCGCAAGCGCAAGATCTGGTTCTCGAAAAAATATTACGCGTCGGTGATGAACCTGAAAGAGTTTTGGGCTCGGTCGCTCGGCGACGAGTTCCGCGGGATTATCTGCGATGCGCTCGACTCTAAAAAACTAAGTGCACAAATCCGTAACAAATAAACTTGGCAACAATGGAAATAGATTCAATCACGAAAAAAATCGAAGCATTGGCAGCGGAAGTAACGCCCGATGCAGTAACGCCGCCAACGGTGGCGAATATCCTTACCGACTTGGTGACCGTCTTGGGCGCTACCCGGTCGGTGCTTGAGGTCGATGTCCTCCGCAAAGAGGAGAGCATCGTCCTCGAGTTCGTAATCCTAAACAGCGAGACGGGCAAACAGGAAACCGTCGACGTCGTTATTCCGCAAGCGGAACAGGCAGCAGCGGGCTTGATGACCGCAGTCGACAAGACGAACGCCGACACGCTGAAGGCGTGGTACGACTCCGTCTCGGGGAACAATGTGGTTACTACCCTCTACTACGACGAGGCCGCGTCCGGCACGACTTCGGTATGTCTCAAAGCCCGAATGGTTAACCGCGAAGGTGCGAGCCAAGCGGTGTCGGTAATGCTCCCCGCCGCTACGCAGACACTCGCTGGCGTGATGACCGCTGCCGACAAGGCGGCGCTGAATGTAACCATTCCCGACGAGATTGGCGAACTCCAAACCGATGTAATGAGAGTGTCAGACTCTCTTTTGACGGATGAGCAGCAGATTACCGCCAACGAGGCCGCCATCTCAGCCAACACCGCCGACATCGCTCGCATCAACGACACGATGGGCCCTTACACCGACCGCCCCTCAGTCACCCTCACCGCTTCCGAGACGGGCAAGGTGATTGACGCTACGGGTACTAAGGTCGCCAAGTCGGGATGGGCAATCGCCGAGTTTGTCGCCGAGAAAGGCAACGTCTATCTCTTCAAACCAGGTGCCACCGACAGCAACGTCTGCGTCTTCGCCGAGAAAATCACGAGCATCGAAACTCGCACCATCGACTACTCCTACACCTACAACACCGATGGCACTATCGCTACCGCTGTGGCTACCTACCTCGGCAAGACCCACACCTATACCTACACCTACGCATCCGATGGCACGTGCACCATCAAGGAAGGCACTACCGTTGTCGACTCCCTGCCTCTGCTCTACAAGACCACCGTTGGCTCTTACTCGCCGCTGGTGCGCCTCAATGCCGATGCAGAGTTGCCTAAGGACGGCTATTGCCGCTATATGAGCCACTTCAAGGGCGACAAGTCGATAACCATTGCCGTGAGTTACAAGGTAGGCTCTGCCGACCTTACGATGCGTGTCACCCGTGACGGAGTGCTTGCGTCCATCTCCACGCAGTTAGGCAACCTCTCCCAACGTGAGGACGAGACACGCACCCAACTCGTCGACAAAGTCCCGACAATGTGGGTCAACATCCTCGCCACTAAGGACACTGCGGTGA
>CAVAOU010000014.1:0-14730 GCA_963590085.1 Senegalimassilia sp.
CTGATACTCAACAACTTGCGCCCTGTAAGTGGCGCTACATGGGCATAGATGCTTTTGTCGGTGCGGTGGCGTACTTACAGCACGCAAATACCAGATAGACTGCCCAGCCCCAGGCTAAAGCCAGGGGTTTTTGACATATCGCCTCTACGAGGCTCGGGCGAGTGTGGGCAGCGCCCTCAACGGAGTACGGCAGTCGCCGTGGCGCTCCCTCTCCGCCGGCACCAAATGTTAAAAACAGGCCGATAGGTGGGCTAAATCTCGTTTTTTTTGCGGAAGCGGCCGAGGGCGTAGGTCAGCACTTCGCGCTGGATGGTGGAATTGAGAAATCTGTTTGCCACATAGTAGATGGCGAAGCCAACGGCGGTCTGCGCGAGGATGCAAAGCCACGGGTTGGCTACCGACGTGAGCATCAGCCACTGCGGCACGGCGATGACCGTGGCGATGACGGCGTAGGGAAGCACGTCGGTGACAATGTGGCGGGTGGGATAGCCCACGATGCGCCCTGCCACGATGATGGCGTAGACGTAGAACACCAGCGAGGCCACAAACTGGCCCCAGATCATGGCGGTGACGCCGAGCGGGATGGTGACCACGATGGCGGCTACCATCAGTCCGTCCTTCACGGCCTCGTAGGCCACCAGAGCGCGCGAGCGTCCGAGGCTGAGGATGTAGTTATTGTAGAGGGTCGCGAGCACCACAAAGATGCCGCGCGCCACAAGTATCTGGAACAGCAGGATAGCGTCGTCCCACTTCGTGGAGAAGAGGATGTGGAAGATGGGTTCAGCAGCCATGATGAGCAGCAGGAACAGCGGGAACAGCAGGTAGGCGGTGAAGCGGTTCATCTTACGCATGGAGCGCAGCATCCGCTCCTTGTCGTCCTGGAAGCCGCTGAGCACGGGCAGGAACGACGCCGTGAGAATCTGCGCGAACGACTGTATGCCCATCTTGCTCCACTTGTCGGCCTGCGTGTAGCAGCCGAGGCGCGCAAGGTTGTAGTAGGCGCCGATAATAAACGAGTAGACGTTGAGCGAAAGCGTGTTGAGAAACGAGCAGACCATCACGCCGCAGCCCACGGAGAAGACGGAGCGCATCGACGCCCAACTGAAGCCTGTGCGGGGCAGCCAGCCGGTGGTGAACCACAGGAAGCCTGACTTCACGGCGGCGAGGATTATGGTTTGCCACACTATCGCCCACGCGCCGTAGCCTTCGATGGCGAGCCAGATGCCTGCCGCGCCCGACACCACAAGGCCGAGCGAGTTGGCCACCGCCACGCGCGCCATGGTCATCTGCTTCATCATGCGGTTGGTCTGCACGAGGGCTGTGGCGTTGACGATAAACGACAGGAACATCACCCTCGAGAGCGCTATGAGCCGCTGGTCGCCGAAGACGTCGGCTATCAGCGGGGCACAGAACCACAGGATGATGTAGATTGCCACACTGATGGCGAGGTTGAAGTAGAACACCGTGCAGTAGTCGCGCTCGGTGGGCGACTTCTTCTGTATGAGCGCCGCCGAGAAGCCGCTGTCGACAAACAGCGAGGCGAAGGCCTGGAACACGAGCATCGCGCCCACCAGTCCGAAGTCTTCTTTCGACAGCAGATTGGCGAGCACCACACCCGTAATGCCGTAGAACACCTGCGAGGCGAACTTGTCGATGGTGTTCCACTTGAGGGTGCGTGCCGTTTTGTGCTTCAGGTCGGTTTCTTCCATTCCTGCGCGTCTACTCCTTTACGGGTTTGCGTTGTTGCGGCACATTGGCGTCGGGGTCGACTGCCGACGAAGCCGCGTCGGGCAGTTCCATGAGGTCGAGCAGGCCGGTGCCGTTGTCGGTCTCCTCCGAGTTGTCGGCATCGTTGTCGTCGGTCACGTTAGTGACAGGCGCTTCTTCCTCATTGCCGCCTTCGAGTTGCACAATCTTCACGTTGGAGAGTTTGCTCTTGGTGATTGTAGGCTTGCCAATGTAGTAGACCTTGCCCGAGCCGAGGCCCTTCACCGACAGCGTCTCCGAAGCCGAGCAGCCGATGGTGCCGGTGCCCATGAGCGATGCCTTCACATTCTTGGCAGCGACCTCGTCGGCCTGGATTTCGCCAGTACCCACGTTGCTCACCGTCAGGTTGTCGCACTTGCCGGAGGCTATGATGGTGCCCTTGCCTGTGAGCAGGCGCAGACAGATGTTCACGGCGTCGAGATTGCGGGCAATAATCTTGCCGTTGCCCTGAAGCGTGATGTCGACCTTAGCGCCGGGAGCCACGTTGCGGATGGTGAGGGTGCTGTCCTTCGAGTTCTCAGCCTTGTAGAGATACGACGAATAGACGTAGACCGTAGGCAGCGTCTTCAGCGCCGCAGCCGCCGGGTCGAGCACGATTTTCAGTTTGCCCTTCGAGCGCTCTGCCATGATGTAGGACGTGTACTGGCGCTCGATGTCGAAAGCCACGAGGCCGACGGAGTCCTTGGCGTTGGAATAGACCACATTGATGCCGTCGTTGACCACCAGTTCGTTGAATTCGCCCACATTGATGGTGCGCAGGGCGGCGTTGGCTGCCGTGATGGCGCACAGGGCGATGATTGCTGACAATATTCTTTTCATAGTGTGGTTATGATTTGTCTAAAGGTGTAAATATTCGATTTCGATGCGCTGCAACACCGCTTCGAGGTCGGCGCGCGTCTTGGCCTGAAGCATTGCTATGCGGGTGTCGCGGAAGTTGGGGATGCCTTTAAACAGGGGCGACGCGGCGAGGTGGCGGCGTATGTGGAGGATGCCGCGAAACTCGTCGATGTTTTCGATGCTCTCGGCAATCTGGCGGCGCAGCAGCGCCATCTTCTCCTGATTGCTAATCTCCAGCGGCTCGCCGGCGTGGAGCAGCGCGTGCTTCATCTCGCGGAAAATCCACGGCGCGCCTATCGACGCGCGCCCAACCATCACTCCGTCAACGCCGTAGCGGTCGAACGCCTCCACCACCTGCTGAGGCGTGGTGATGTCGCCGTTGCCGATAATCGGGATGGTGATGCGCGGGTTGCGCTTCACTTCGCCGATGAGGCTCCAGTCGGCACTGCCCGTATACATCTGGCTGCGGGTGCGGCCATGGATGGTGAGCGCCTTGATGCCGCAGTCCTGCAACTGCTCGGCGAGGGTGGTGATAATCTTGTTTTCGCAGTCCCAGCCCAGGCGGGTCTTCACCGTCACGGGAAGGTTGACGGCATTGACCACCTGACGGGTAATTTCCAGCAGTTTAGGCACATCGCGCAGCATGCCCGCGCCGGCGCCTTTCGAGGCCACTTTCTTCACTGGGCAGCCGAAATTGATGTCGATCACGTCGGGTCCGGCGGCTTCGGCAATCTTTGCCGCCTCCACCATCGGCTCCACCTCCTTGCCGTAGATCTGAATAGCCACGGGGCGCTCAGCGGCGTTGGTGTGGAGTTTGCGCGTAGTGCTGTTGATGTTGCGCACGAGGGCGTCGGCCGACACAAATTCGGTGTAGACCATATCGGCGCCCTGCTCTTTGCAAATAAGGCGGAACGACGGGTCGGTCACGTCTTCCATCGGTGCCAGAAGCACTGGGCGCTCGCCAAGATCAATTGTTCCTATCTTCATTTGCTCGTTCTGTTTTTAGCAATGCGCAAGTTACGCATTTTATATGTTTTTCCGGCAATGCCGAAATTTGAAAAATTCATAATAAAAGCCTATTTTCTGTCACATTTGTCGGCTTTCCGCAGCCGCTCGAGCATTTCCGCAGCAGTGAGCCCGCTCAGCGGATGCCGCCACTGTGGCGACAGTTCGCACAGCGGCGCCAGCACAAACTCGCGGCGGTCCATGCGCGGATGGGGCACGGAGATGCTCTGCGTGTCGATAATCTCGTTGCCGAGGCAGATGATGTCGATGTCGAGGATGCGGTCCACATAGCCGCCGTTGGCGTCGCGGTGGCCTGCGCTGCCCACTTCCTTCTCTATGCGCTGAAACAGGCTGAGAAGGTCGGCGGCCGAGAGGTCGCTCTCAAACTCCACGGCGATATTGAAAAAGGGGTTATCCGACAGATAACCCCATGCTTTCGATTCGTATATGTTTGACACGCGTGGGGTGCAGCCAACTTCCCGGGCAATCATCGTCACCGCCTGGCGCAGATTGGCCTCGCGGTCGCCGAGATTCGACCCTATGTTGACGCTCACCACCCGCATTGCCAGTGGACTACAGTGTCTTTGAAACCTCAACCTCTTCGAAGGCCTCAATCATGTCGCCCTCCTTGACATCGTTGTAGCCTGCGATGTTAAGACCGCAGTCGTAGCCCGATGCCACTTCCTTGACGTCGTCCTTGAAGCGCTTCAGTGAGCCGAGTTCGCCGGTGTAGATCACGATGCCGTCGCGGATGAGGCGCACCTTGCATGTGCGTTTCACCTTGCCCTCGCGCACCATACAGCCGGCAATCGTGCCAACCTTCGAGATCTTGTAGGTCTGGAGCACCTCTGCCGTACCGGTAACCTCTTCCTTGAGTTCCGGCGAGAGCATGCCCGCCATGGCGTCCTTCACCTCCTCAATAGCATCGTAGATGATTGAGTAGAGACGGATGTCCACGCCGTCGTTCTCTGCCAAGCGGCGTGCTGCCACCGACGGACGCACCTGGAAGCCGATAATCACGGCGTCGGATGCTGCTGCCAGTGTTACGTCGCTCTCCGAGATGGCGCCCACAGCCTTGTGGATGACGTTGACCTGTACCTCTGGTGTGGAGAGTTTGATGAGCGAGTCGCTCAACGCCTCGATAGAGCCGTCCACGTCGCCCTTCACGATAAGGTTGAGTTCGTGGAACTCGCCCAATGCGCGGCGGCGGGCAATGTCGTCGAGACCCGGCATGCGGTGCGTGCGGTCCTTGAGTTCGCGTTGCAACTGCTCGCGGCGGGTTGCAATTTCGCGTGCCTCGCGGTCTGTCTCGAGGATGTTGAAGGTGTCGCCCGCGGTTGGAGCGCCGTTAAGGCCGAGCACCAGTGCCGGAGCGGCTGGGCCTGCCTCCTTGATGCGCTGGTTGCGCTCGTTGAACATGGCGCGGATCTTGCCGTAGCTTGTTCCTGCCACCATGATGTCGCCCACGTGGAGCGTACCGTTGCTCACGAGCACCGTTGCCACGTAGCCGCGACCCTTGTCGAGCGACGACTCGATGATTGAACCCGTAGCGTTGCGGTTAGGGTTGGCCTTGAGTTCGAGCATCTCGGCCTCGAGGAGCACCTTGTCGAGCAGTTCGGCTACGCCGATACCCTTCTTGGCTGAAATCTCCTGCGACTGATACTTGCCGCCCCAGTCCTCTACGAGGTAGTTCATGTTTGCCAACTCTTCCTTAATCTTGTCAGGGTTAGCGTTTGGCTTATCTATCTTGTTGATTGCAAATACAATAGGCACACCTGCTGCCGATGCGTGGTTGATGGCCTCAATGGTCTGCGGCATCACGCTGTCGTCGGCTGCCACGATGATGATGGCGATGTCCGTAACCTTCGCACCGCGGGCACGCATGGCGGTAAACGCCTCGTGGCCTGGGGTATCGAGGAAGGTGATGCGGCGGCCGTCGTCGAGTTTCACGTTGTAGGCACCGATGTGCTGGGTGATACCGCCTGCCTCGCCGGCAATCACGTTGGCGTTGCGGATGTAGTCGAGCAACGATGTTTTACCGTGGTCTACGTGACCCATCACCGTTACAATCGGCGGACGCGGAAGAAGGTCTTCTTCGTTGTCGGCCTCCTCGTTGATGGCTTCCGACACCTCTACGCTGATGTATTCTGTCTTGAATCCGAATTCCTCAGCCACGAGGTTGATGGTTTCGGCATCGAGTCGCTGGTTAATCGATACCATCATGCCGATGTTCATACAAGTGGCAATAACCTTGTTTACCGGCACGTCCATCATCAATGCCAAGTCGTTGGCTGTTACAAATTCGGTGATGCGGAGCGTCTTGCTCTCCTTAGCCTCCAGTGCAGCCTCTTCGCGCTCGCGCTCTTCGAAGGCTTCACGCTTCTCTTTTCTCCATTTTGCGCTCTTCTTCTGAGGCTTGTTGGTGAGGCGTGCAAGTGTTTCTTTCACCTGCTTCTGTACGTCCTCCTCACTCACCTCGGCCTTGATGTGGCGCTTGTTGTTTGGCTTGCCGCCCTGGCGGTTGGCGTTCTTGTCCTTGTTGCGGCGGTTGTTGTCGCCGCCGTTGCCGCCTTGCTTCTGACCGCCGCCCTGCGGTTGCTGTCCAGGATGCTCGATGTCGACCTTCTCCTTGCCTATGCGCTGGCGTTTGCGCTTCTCGCCGTTGGCGTTGCCGGCATTTGCCTGCTTGTCCTTGGCTATGCGCTCCTTGCGCTTCTCCTCCTTCGATTTCTTCTTCGGGCGGGTTGACTGGTTGATGGCATCGAGGTCGATTTTGCCGAGGATCTTAGGCGCTGCGATTGTAGCCACCTTAATCTTGATCTCGTTCGATGCCTCTGCGGCTGGCTGCTCGGCTGGCTTGGCTTCCTCCTTAGCCTCTGCCTTCACTTCTGGCTTTGGCTGTGGAGCAGGCGCAGGCTTTGGCTCCGGTGCGGGTTTGGGCTCCGGCTTTGGCTCTGCCTTCACCTCTGGCTTCGCTTCTGCCTTCACTTCAGGCTTTGGCTCTGCTTTCACCTCTGGCTTTGGCTCCGGTGCCGGTGCTGGCGCTGGAGCGGGCTCCGGCTTCTTTGCCTCAACTGGGCGGTTCTTGCTGTCGAGGTCAATCTTGCCGAGGATTTTAGGCTGCTGCACGGGTGTCACGACAGTCTTTACAGGCTCTGCCTTCTTCACCTCCTGCTGCGCCTTGTTCTTTACTTTGTCCTTCTGCCTCTCCGACGCGTCGCGCTCCGACTTCGACTTGAGGTCCTTGTCGTTCTTGAACGCCTTCATGAGCATTTCGCACTGTTCGTCAGAAATGCGAAGGTTCAGGTTGCCGGGGTCGCCGACTTCCTGATTGTTTTTCTGCAGGTATTCCACCAGCGTGGGAATACCTACATTCAAATCGTTTGCTACTTTACTTATCTTTATTGCCATATTTTTTTGTAAAATCTCCAGTTGTTAATCCTCAAATTCTGCTTTAAGCACTTCAATGACGTGGTCGACGGTGCTGTCTTCAAGGTCGGCCTTGTCGATGATCTGCTCGCGCGGCATGTTGAGGACTGATTTGGCTGTGGTGCAGCCAATGCTCTTGAGAGCGTCGATTACCCATGCGTCGATTTCATCGCTGAACTCGTCAAGGTAGATATCGTCGCTGTCTTCTGTGAAGCGGTAAACATCAATCTGATAGCCTGTAAGCATTGTTGCCAACTTGATGTTCAAGCCGCCTTTACCAATAGCAAGCGACACTTCCTCCGGATGGAGCATCACTTCGGCGTATTTCTCTTCCTCGTTGATGCGGATCGATGACACTTTGGCTGGGCTGAGGGCACGGCGGATGTAGAGTTCCGGGTTGGCGGTGTAGTTGATCACGTCGATGTTCTCGTTGCGCAACTCGCGAACGATGCCGTGGATGCGCGAACCCTTCACGCCTACGCAGGCGCCTACCGGGTCGATGCGGTCGTCGTACGACTCAACGGCAATCTTGGCGCGCTCGCCTGGGATGCGGGCAATGCCCTTGAGGAGGATAAGTCCGTCGTGGATTTCCGGCACCTCAATCTCGAAGAGGCGGCGCAGGAATTCTGGGCTTGTGCGGGAGATGATCACCTTCGGGTTGTTGTTGGTGTTCTGCACTTCCTTGATCACGGCGCGGATTGTTTCGCCCTTGCGGTAGCGGTCGCTCGGTATCTGCTCTTCCTTAGGCAGAATGAACTCGTTGTGCTCTTCGTCGAGCACGAGCACCTCGCGCTTCCAAATCTGATAGACTTCGCCAACCACGATTTCGCCTTCCATGGCTTTGAAACGGGTGTAGATGGCGTCCTTCTGCAGGTCGAGGATCTTCGATGCTAGGGTCTGGCGCAGGGTCAGGATGGCGCGGCGGCCGAACTTCTCAAACACGATTTCCTTGGTCACTTCTTCGCCAATCTCGCATTCAGGGTCGATTTCGCGGGCCTGAGTCAAGCCTATCTGCATACTTGGATTCTCTACAGCATCGTCCGAAACGACTTCGAGGTTCTGGTAAATCTCACAGTCGCCCTTGTCGGGGTTCATGATAACGACGAAATTCTCGTCGGAACCGAACATTTTTGCAAGCACGTTGCGGAATGACTCCTCCAACACGCTGATCATTGTGGTCTTGTCGATATTCTTCAGCTCTTTGAACTCCGAAAAGCTGTCAACCATGCTTATGGATTCCTCTTTTTTTGCCATAATGTCTTAAAACTGGATTATGTATTTTGTATATTTTATTTCGTTGTATCCGAAGCGGAGGTCTTCCTCCTGCTCCACCGGGCGCTTGGCGCCTTCAGGTTTCACTTTCTTCACTACCGTAAGCACGAAGCCTTCGGTGTCGGCGGCCTTAAGCACGCCCTTGAGTTTCTTGCCGTCGGCGGTAAGCACCTCAACCTCGTTGCCTTCGTTCTTCTTGTACTGACGCTCCACGCGCAGCGGCGATGTCAATCCTGCCGAACCGATTTCCAACTCATAGTCTTCCTTGTCGCGGTCGAAGGCTTCCTCCACCAGGCGGGTGAGCCTTACGCATTCATCGATGTCGACGCTCGTGTCGCTGTCGATCTCCACTACAATGTTGTTGTCCTTGCTGATTTTCACGTCAACGAGAAAGAGGTCAGTATCCTCCATGCCCCGCTCCAATACTTCGGTCAGCGCGCTTTTGTCAATCATTCGTTTCGCTTTATTAAAGTGTAATTAACAACAATGGAGAAGACTTCCGCCTCCTCCATTCCGACCACAAAGTTACTTATTTATAATAATATCAGCAAATCTTTGCTTTTCAGCGCATTGAAAACGTAATATTATTAACTTCTTTTAACGAAAGGAATGTAGATATATGATTTTTTAGCGGTTGGCGCGGGGGTGGCATTTCTCCACTTCGCGGCGGAGGAACGAGCGGTCGATGTGCACGTAAATCTCTGTGGTGGTGATGCTTTCGTGGCCGAGCATCTCCTGGATGGCGCGCAGGTTGGCGCCGCCCTCAAGCAGGTGGGTGGCGAAGGAATGGCGCAGGGAGTGCGGACTGATGTGCTTCTTTATGCCGCAGGCGGCGCAGAGGTCGCGCACAATGTAGAACACCATGGTGCGGGTGAGTTGGCCGCCGCGACGGTTGAGAAACACTATGTCCTCGCTGCCGCGCTTCGGCGTGAGGTTGCCGCGACGGGGCATGTAGTCGGCTATCGCAGCCATGGCGGAGTCGGCGATGGGCACAATGCGCTGCTTGTCGCCCTTGCCTTCAATCACCACAAACCCGTCGTCGAAGGAGATTTTCGACAGTTTCAGCCCCACGAGTTCCGACACGCGCAGGCCGCAGCAGTACATCGTTTCGATGATGGCGCGGTTGCGGCAACCCTCGTAGGTCGACGTGTCGCAGGCGGCCTCCATCTCGTCGATTTCCTCCACCGTCAGCACGTCGGGCAGGTGGCGTCCGAGGCGCGGCAACTCGAGTAGCGACGCGGGGTTGGTGCTGGTGTAGCCCGACGACTTGAGAAACTGGAAAAACGCCCTGACGCCCGACACGATGCGTGCCTGCGAGCGGGGCTGCACGCCGAGGTCGTGGAGCGCCGCCAGAAACTCGTGGAGCAACGGCTCTGTCACGTCAGCGAGCGTCACGCCGCAGGCGTCGATGTAGTCGAGGAGTTTCTGCACATCGTCGTCGTACGCCTCCACGGTGTTGGCCGAGAGACCCTTCTCCAGGGCGAGGTACGCGTTGAAGAGTTCCACAAGTTTGGCGCTGTCGGGCAATTCTGTCATTTATTTTTCGGTAAAGTCGGATAGTTTTATTAATTTTGCAGACATTCCGGGAAAGGTTTTTCTGCAATGCAAAGTTAAGCATTTTACCGGTGAAATCGAAAACAAGAACCAAGCGGTTATGAAAATTCTGATTATCAATGGCCCCAACCTCAACTTGTTGGGTGTGAGAGAGAAAAGCATCTATGGCGACAAGTCGTTCGCCGCGTACCTCAACGGCCTCGTGGAGGCATACAGCAAACGCGGCGTGGAACTGGACTACTTCCAGAGCAACCACGAAGGCGCGATTATCGACAAAATCCACGAGTGCGGCTTCGACATCGACGGCATCGTGCTCAATGCCGGAGCCTACACCCACACCTCTATTGCCATCGCCGACGCCATCCGCGCCGTCAAGGCTCCCGTGGTTGAGGTGCACATCTCCAACGTGCACAGCCGCGAGGACTACCGTCACGTGTCGATGATTGCCAGCGCTTGCCTCGGTGTGATTGCAGGCTTCGGGCTCCAGAGTTACCAACTCGCCATCGATGCGCTGCGCCGTCTCTGATGGTCAGAACTGGTCTATCACTATTACCGAAACACCTTGGAGCGATACCGTGGGAAACCGATGTTTTTTATAAGCTCTAAACTCAAAGAATGATGACGCAAACGAAATTTACTAAGATTGTTGCAACGGTTTCCGACCGACGCTGTGAGGTCGACTTTATCAAACAGTTATACGAAAACGGCCTGAATGTGGTCAGAATGAACTCTGCCCACCTGCAGCGAGAGGGCTTCCAGAAGATTGTCAACAATGTGCGCGCCGTGAGCGACCGCATTGCCATCCTTATGGACACCAAGGGCCCTGAAATCCGCACCACCACTAATGTCGACGACGAGAACATCACATTCACCGCCGGCGACAAGGTCGACGTGAGCGGCGCTCCCGACGAGTTGAGCGAAAAGACCCACATCCGCCTGTCGTATCCCGACATCGCCAACGACATCAAAGCGGGCATGCACCTGCTCATCGACGACGGCGAGATTGACTTCCTCATCGACAGCATCGACGGCAAAACAATCCACTGCACCGCGCAGAACGACGGCGAACTCGGTTCGCGCAAGAGCGTCAACATTCCGGGAGCGAGCATCAAACTGCCGTCGCTCACCCAACGCGACATCCAGAACATCGGCTACGCCATCGAGATGGGCGTGGATTTCATCGCCCACTCCTTCGTGCGCTCGCGCCAGGACGTGCTCGACATCCAGAACATCCTCGACGCGCACAACAGTCAGATTAAGATCATATCCAAGATAGAAAACCAGGAGGGCATCGACAACATCGACGAGATTCTCGACGCCTCCTACGGCATCATGGTGGCCCGCGGCGACCTCGGCATCGAGGTGCCGGCTGAGCGCATCCCAGTGCTGCAACGCCAACTGGTCGACAAGTGTATCAACGCCCACAAGCCGGTTATCGTTGCCACACAGATGCTCCACACCATGATCAGCAACCCGCGCCCAACGCGCGCCGAGGTGTCGGACATCGCCAACGCTGTCTACCAGCGCGCCGACGCGCTGATGCTCAGCGGTGAGACCGCCTACGGCAAGTATCCTGTCGAGGCTATCTCCACCATGACTCGCATCATCAAGGAGACCGAACGCTCGCTCACCAGCCGCAACGACGCCATGAGCAAGACGCTCTTCTGCCGCGACACTTCCGACGTGACCTCGTTCCTTGCCCACGGAGCAGCCGACGCGCAGTATGCCATCGGCGCACGCGCCATCGTAACCGACAGTTACACGGGCCGCACAGCGCGCTACATCGCTTCGTTCCGCGGCATCTCGCCTACGCTGGCAATCTGCTACCGCCCTAACGTGCCGCGCCTGCTCGCGCTCAGTTACGGCGTCTATCCGCTCTACCAGCAGAAGGAGGCTACCTCGCGCGCATATCTCTACAACGGACTTATCCACCTCATCGAGTTGGGACTCATCACTCCGGCGGACCGCATTGCCTACCTCGGCGGCGGATTTGGCGAAGGCAAGGGTACTACATTCTTGGAAATCAACCGCGTAGCGGACGTGCTTGAAAACTACGACCACTACGACCTCCCGAATCTCGAAAACCATAAATAGGAAATGACCGAACAACTTGAAGACTACATCCTGCAGCACATCGACGCCGAGGGCGACCTTCTGAGCCGTCTCGACCGCGAGACGCACCTCTACCACCTGCGGCCGCGCATGTGCTCGGGACACCTTCAGGGCAAACTGCTGAAGATGTTTGTCCGCATGATCCGTCCGCGACGCATCCTCGAACTGGGCACCTTCACGGGCTATTCCGCCCTCGCCATGTCGGAGGGCATGGCGCCCGACGCCGAACTCCACACCATCGAGATCGACGACGAGTTGGAGGACTTCATCTGCCAGCATTTCAGCCAGTCGCCCATAGCCGACCGCATCCATCTCCACATCGGCGATGCGCGCGAGGTGATGGCGCAAGTGGGCGGGGTGTTCGACCTGGTGTTTATGGACGCCAACAAGCGCCAGTATCTGGAGTACTACAACCTGGTGTTCGACAGCGTGGCGCCCGACGGGTTTATCATCGCCGACAACACGCTCTGGGACGGCAAGGTGGTGGACTTCGGCAAGAAACTCGACGCGCAGACCGCCGGCATCCTTGAGTTCAATGACTTCGTTGCCGCCGACAAGCGTGTGGAGAAGGTGATTATCCCTCTGCGCGACGGCCTTACCATCATCCACAAATTGCCTTAGATTGGGCGTTTTCCCTTTTTTGTGACGGGGCAATGGTCGTTGTCCCTACTTTTGTCGCAAAAAAGCAATGAAAAACACAGTCAATTTCTCTTTTCAGCCTCTTTCAGGCCGCAACACCGCCCAGGCTGAGGCGCAAAACGTGCGCTACGAGGGCGGCAAAATGACGGTTGTGGGCGCTCCGGCAGCAATCTGCGCCAAGACCGCCGCCGACCGCTTTCTCGGCATCGACACTCGCGGCGACACTACCTATTTCTTCATGCAGCGCAACGGCACCACGGTGCTGGTGACGGGCTACAGCCGCAACGGCACGTTTACGGCGGCGGAGAAGGAAATCTTCGATGCCTCGGCGGAGGTGACGGCGATTGCCTCTACGGGCAATTTCGTGGTACTCGCCACCGCCAGCGGACTCCAGTACCTGCGCTTCAACGGCAACGGCTATTCCTACATCGGCGGAATGCTCGAAGCGCCGTCGCTGTGCTTCGGCACGTCGTCGGCCACCACGGCAAGCACCGACATCCCTGGGCTAACGCTCAAGAGCACCTACACGCAATGGCGGGGCTCGCTCACTGCCTCCGACAAGAAGTCGGCGAAAAGCAATTTCCTTTCGGCTATCGACGAACTCCGGCAAGTGGCCACTGCGGGCGGCTACTGCCTGCAGCCGGTGGCTCTGCGCGTGGCGGTGCGCCTGTGGGACGACTCGCTGGTGTGGAGCAACGAGGCGGCGTGTGTGGGCAGCGGATGGAGCCCGGATGCGGTGGCCACAGCCAACTACGGCGCAGAGACTACCGTCGACCAGACCACGCTGACGGCAACGATGTGGCAGCCCACCGTACGACTCGTGGCGGCGGGCATCGGCGACTGGGCGCCGTTTGTCAAGGCGGTGGAAATCTATGCCACCGACGAGCCGCAGGACTTCGCGGCGATGCGTTTCCGCTGCGAGCAGACGCAGACGGGCACGAAGGCCTACAGCCTAAGGATGCAGGCGGAGGTCAACGACTCTGCCACGGTCATCGCTGCCGCCGAGGCGGAGAGCCTGCGCCTCGTGGCTTCAATCACCGACATCGACAGTCTGCTCAACGGCAAAATTCGCAGCAACAGCATTGCCGACCTCGGCAACGGCACTTACGCCATCTCGATGGTGCGCGGCAAGTCGGCGAAGTGGAGCAACGCGCCGCGGCGGTTCACGGCCGATGCGTTCTGCGCCATCGGGTCGAACATCTTTGCGGGCAACATCACCTCGTTTCTGCCTGCGCCGCCGCACTATCTGTCGCTGGCCGACGGCGCGCGCCTGAAGTCGGGCGTGGCGTCGGCCTATGTGAGTGTGGACATCGCCACCGATGCGGGCAAGGCCACCGTGACGAGGGCGGAACTCGTGGAGAATTACAGTCTGCAAACCGCCAACCTGCTCTCCTACCCCGACAGCCGCGCGCGGAGCATGACCGTTATCGTCGTTGCCGCCGGCACGCGCTACAGCCTCTGCGTGGACCTCATGCCGGCTCCCAGCGGCGACTATGCCTATGCCGCGAAGGCGGGCGGATTTACGCTCACCGCGTCGACCGACACCTCCATCCCGTCGACCGTCATGCAGTCGGCCACCTATCGCTCTCGCCTGCTCATCAGCGACAGCGGCAACCCCGCGCAGTGGACGCTCTGCGACCGCGCCGACAACACCGGGGTGGTCTGCGTGATGCCGTCGTTGCGCTACGGCACCACGTGGAGCGTGGGGCGCAGCCCGGTGTGCCTCTTCAGCACCGACGGCCTGCGGCTGCTTTCCTTCAACACCTCCGACCGCTGCACCGCCTCCACGCGCATCTCGCGCCACACCGTGGGCTCCAGCCTGCTCGCCGCCGCCACCGAGAGCGGCGTGACGTTTGTCAACACCCACGGCGAGGTGTGCCGCTACGAGGGCAGCCGGGTGCGAGCGCTGGGCATCGACGCTTCGTGGGCCAAGGGCTTGGTCTACAGCGCTGCCTACGACGAGGTGACTGTCTACGGCGACGGCAAGGCGATTGCCGTTGCTGCCGACGGCACCTACACCCGCCGCACGGCGTCGTTCTCCTCCCACGCCCACAATCTCCCCGCCGACGACAGTTGCGTCTACTCGCCCGACGTCGAGGAGAGCCGCTCCATGGC
>CAVAOU010000015.1:0-13507 GCA_963590085.1 Senegalimassilia sp.
ATGTGCTCAACGAGAAACTCAACGAGGTGGGCGACACCGCCAACCTGTCGCAACTGATAACCGACAACAACAACCTCAAGGACCAGGTGGAGAAAATCAACCTCGAACTGAAGCAGAAGAGCCAGACCATCGACGACCTCAACGAGACGAAGCAAGAGATTACCGAAGTGTACGAGCGCCTGAAGAAAGAACTCGAGCGCAATAAGAAGCACTATTCAGAAAAGGAGGAAGAGTTCCGCAAGCAAATCGTGTCGCTGACCGACGACCTCGACTCCGCCAACAACGAGATTTCGCTGCTGAAGGCCGAAAAGAAAGTGCCGAAAAAGAAGGAAGCGGAGAAGCCCGCAAGCCACCCCAAAGGCGTGTCGGCAATCGACTACAGCACCGAATTCAGCGACTGGCTGATGCCCACTCCCCCGTCCGACGCCATCCCCATCTCGGCAGAGCCCGAGGTTGAGTTTGTCGACGACCCGGTAGAGGAAGAGCAGCCCAAAAAGTCGAAAGCCAAGCACAACCCCAACATCCCCGAACAAATGGAGTTGTTCTGATTTAGATACATAAAACAGCCAGGGCTGGCGTCCGGATGGATGCCAGCCCTGATTGTATTGTCAAGCGGCTGCGCTACGGCTTGTAGACCGCACGGACAGCGTAGCCATCACAACGATATTTGAATACATCGTTAAGTTTAATGCCTGCGGTTGAAGTACCTTGAATCAAATCAGCCCATTTTGTACCGTTCTTTTCGATGGTACTTGCCCATAATTCAAATTCTTGGCCTGAATAGTATGGGAAGAACAGTGTCGCTTTGTTATTTTTACTCTTGAATTGCCAACCGTAGACTTTTTCGCCAGATGCCGTAGTGCGATAAGTTTGTGTGGCAGTACAATTGTCAATCAATTCCTGGAATTCCGCCTTCGTTGGCATGCGGAACGAGTCTCCCCACGTTGCAGTAACGGCGTCATCGGCACTTTCGAGAGTGCGCAGATTGTCTACACCAGATGCATACTTTGTAAGCGTCTCTCCTTTGTCATCGCTGCACCACGCGTAGGTACTCCATTCATACGATGATTTTGTCTTTGTTTCACCCCAAGCGTACATGTTGCCACTTTCCGTAACTGTAGTAGCGCCAAGGTTGCACTCAGCCCAGAGCAAACCGCTCGGAAGGGCGAGGTCAATCATGAGGTGGCCGTCGATGTAGCGGTCCGAACCTTTCACATAAATTGGATAAGACTCGCTATAGTACACATCGCCGTGATACTTCATGTAGGTGCGCACATAGTAGGTGGCAGAAAACAGTTCAGAAACCGTTGTCGAATAACTGTCGCCAAACACCGTGCCTGCCACTATGCTGTTGTCCGCCACGGTAGGCTCTTCTGTATCTTTGGAATAGCAAATGCCGATTTCAACCTCGGCGCCTTCGTCAGCGAGATTAAGCACGTCGGTGCCGTTGACAGTCACTGCACTCGTAATCTTCATTTCGCCTGTGCCATCCGAAGTCGGGTTGCACGTCATGGCAAACCAATTGGAGTCGGGATTAAAGGCTATGTAGTCAACCTTGTCGGTTGTGATGCCTCTCAGCATGCCGGCATCGTCGACAAACCAAAAGGTGCGTTGCGCCGACGCAAACTGCGCAACCATTGCCAAGCAGCAAACTGATAAAAATATTCTAAACTTTTTCATTGTCAATAATCTTGTTAGTCTTCAGAATTGATATGCGACACCGGACGGACAGAGGCGCCGTAGATGCGCTCAAAGCCAGTGCCATCAGCCCACTTGCCGTCGGTAGTCATCAGCATGTAGTTGGCACGAATCTTATTGTCGGAATAAACCGAATTACACCAGTAGTAGCCCGTTGTGCCAAAACCCTTTTGCGTTGTATTGTCCATGCAGCCAGCCACTGGGAGGAAGATTGAGTTGCCGTTTGTGAGGCTCGTCACCAAATATCCCTTCACTGTCTCACCCTTCACGTTGGTGCGTGTTGACCATGTCCAGGAGCAATGCTCGATGAGTTCCTTGCAGTCGGCCACCGTAGGGAGGCTGCAGTTCTGGCTCCAGCGAGTCATGGCAGCGTCGTCCTCATCCTCGAGGGTGTAGAGTTCGTCGGAATCGATGTATTTGTTCATCGCTGTCGAAGTGGTGCCATCGCAGAACTTATACGTATTTGTGGTGTAGGCGTCCTTGCTCTCATCCTCACCCCAAGCGAGGTAGTCGCCGGTGTCGGCAGTCGTCAATGCGCCGATATTTGCCGTTGCCCAGAGAACTTTGCTCGGAAGGTCGAGGTCGACGAAGCGGTATCCGTCAACGTCGGCGTGGGCATATTGAGTGCCAAACATGGTCACGTTGCTCGTTTCGCCGTAGTAGATATTGCCCGAAAGCACTACATACGGGCGATAGTAGTAGGTGAAGCCAGCGTCGAGGCCGCTGACTGTAAAGTCATAAGTTTTAAACTCCGTGCCGAGCACAATCTTGCCGTCGGCAACCGTAGGCGTGGTTTTGGTGCTGCTTATGCAGAGACCCACCTCTGGAGTGTTTTCAAACGATGTGACGTCCTCCGTTGAGAGTCTGAGTGTCACCGAAGCGGAAAACGACGATTCGCTGGATGCCGTAATATCACCATTCAGAAACGTGAACGGGTCGGTGAAGTTGCCATAATGCGGAGCGGCGTAGACGGTCAGTGTGCCAGTCTTTTCCAACAAAAACCAATTGTGGGTTGTGGCTGTATCTTCGGCAATGGCAAACGGAGCCATCGCCGACAGGCACAACGCCAAGGCTATAATTTTTCGCATATCTAATTTTTCCTTTCTGTTTAAATCAATTATTTATCAACCACCGCACGTACGGAGAATCCATAATAGCGCGCTTCCGAGTCGACCGACTTCGAATCCTGGCCAAACACGAATGCCTGCGCATCGTCCTCGTCCATATCCGTGGTGCGCGAACTTGACCAATACTTGCCTGTAGTGTTGGTTTCAGACTCCGAAGTGCCGTTATAGTAGCCAGATGCTGGCAGGAAGATGCGGGTGTTGTACTTCTTGCTGACCACCAACAGTCCATAGACCGCCTCGCCGCTTGTTTCGTCGACAAACTGCGTCCACGACGTCGACACACAGTCGGTAGCCGTGAGCAATTCATCAAACTCCGCAGCAAGAGGCATGCGGCACGTAGCGCCCCACTCCATCGAGGCTGCATCGTCGGAACCTTCGAGGCGGACTTTCGCGTCGGTCTTATTATACTTGGTGTATGCCCCGTCGGCGTAGTATTTGTACTTTGCCATCGAATATTCAATCTTGTTCGACGGCTCGCCCCATGCCACAAAAGCCCCCTGGCCGGTTTTCGACGAAGCGCCGACGTTGGTCTCAGCCCAAAGGATACCGCTCGGCAAGCCGAGGTCGATAAACTTGTGGCCTTCTACCACCTTGTTTTGCGGAGCAGTGCCGTAGGTTTGCACCTGCATCACGTCGCCGTAGTAAACGCTGTCACCGATCTTCACATACGAGCGGCAATAGTAGGTTGTACCAGTCACAAGTCCGCTCACCGTGTAGTCGTACGACTTGATTTCCGAGCCGACCACTTCGCTGAGGTCGTCGAGTGTCGGCTCATTGGTTTCGTCGGAATAGCACACGCCCACCTGAAAATCAGTGTTAATGCTCTTCACCTCGCCCACAAGGCTCAGGGTGATTTTCGCAGTGAAACTGTTTTTGGTCTTCGCTTCCATCGAATTGGTTACCGACAGCCAGTCGGAATCAATGTCGAAATAGATGTCGCTCACGTCGGCAATCTTCATGCCGGTCAACGCGCCGTTTTCGTCCATGAGCCACATAAACTGCTGTGCCGACACTGCCTGTGCCGACAGGAGCAGGCCGCAAAGGGCTGAATATATCTTCAACTTTTTCATTGTTCTAAATCTTAATCTGGCCATATTGTTTTTTTACTCTCGATAACCGGACGTATCGGCATGCCGAGGTATCGGTCGTCGGCTATCTCGTTAGTGCTTGAAGTTTTGTTAAAGTAGAATTTATACGCGCGGGTATTGTTTTCGTGGTACAGATTACGGGTCCAATAGTGTCCGTCAGAGCCCACACCGTCGGTCAATGAATTCTTGAAATAGCCCACTGCCGGGAGGAAGATTGAATTTCCGTTTTTGCCCGTTATGGTGTAGCCGTAGGTAACCCAGCCCAGCGACGACGTTTTGCTGCCCCACACCCATGTGCAGTTGTCCTTGAGTTCCGTGAAGTCGTCGACGGTTGGTATCTGCCAATACTCGCCTCTCAGCACGGTTGCCGCCTCGTCTTCGCCCGAGAGTTCGACAAGGCCGTCGGTGCCGTTATACTTGGTCATCGACGTAGAGCCGTATTTGTAGGTGTTTTTAGTATACTCCGATTTGCCTGAGACTTCGCCCCAAGCAAAGTAGTATCCAGGGTCGCCTGGCACGCCAGCGCCGAGGTTTTCTGTAGACCACAGGCGGCCGCTCGGCAAGCCGAGGTCGATATACGTGAATCCGTTCCAAACGTCTGGGTCGTATCTGCCGTCGTGCTCGCCTGTCGTGGTGATAACCTTCACGTCGCCGTAGAACACCTCATCACCAATCTTCACACATGCGCGGCAATACCAAGGCATACCGCTATCGAGGCCTTTCAAGTCAACCGAGAATTCGGTCTTAGCCAAATCTGTGTACTCACCCAACTCGCGGTAGCCGTTGCCAACGGTCGGCTTGGTGCTGTTGCGGGCATAGCATACGCCCACAATCGGAGTTACAGCAAAACTCTTCAAATCGGAAAGTGTAGACTCGATGGCAAACGAAAAACTAACTGAACTGTCGGTCGACGATGACGTTCCGTAAGTGATGGTAAAGGGATCTTTGAAAAAGATTGTCTGTTTACCGTAGCCTTGCAAATTACCGCTTTTGTCGATCACAAATAGGGTATTCTGAGCGCTAACATACTGCGAGATCAGAAATAAACCTAAAAACAAACTTAATGCTTTTCGCATAACTTTTGTAGATTATTTTGTCTTTGAATATTAAATTCGGAACATTGTATTCCAAGACACAAAATTACAACTAATTTTCTAACCCGCACCCAATTATTTGCATTTTTTTCGAAGAAGGAAATTTGAGTGAAGATGCAGACCTCGAAGGCGCGCCTTGTAAAGGCGCAATGTTCCAAAACCCCATGGCTTTAGCCTGGGGATGGTCTGTCTGCCATGTATTTGCGTGCTGTAAGTACGCCACCGCACCATCTACACACCCCTGTAGCGCCACTTACAGGGCGCATATCTCTGATTATCTGCCGCCCCAGGCTAAAGCCATGGGGTTAGCAATATTGCGCCTCTACGAGGCGCTTACTTCGCGAACTGGCATAGCACCCTACCTCTACGAGGCGCTCTCTTTTGCGGACTGGCTAAACTAATCCCAACGCGGGTAACTTACGGATTTCTTTTAGAACGGATAACCGATGGCGATGTTGAGGGCGAGGCTGTCCTTGAACTTGGTCATGTTGTAGTATCCGCTCTTGCCGGTGTCGTACGGCAGGTGAATGCCTACGCCGAGGTCAAGACGCACCACAATCATACCCATGTCGAGACGCACGCCAAGACCTGTGCCGAGAGCCATGTCCTTAAGGAAATTGCTGCTCAGGCGGCCGCCCGGACGCTGCTGGTCGTCGGTGAGGAGCCAGATGTTGCCAGCATCAACAAACAGCGCGCCCTTGAGCATGCTCACCAGCGGGAAGCGGTATTCGGCGTTCATCTCGAAGCGGAACGTACCAGTCTGGTCGTAGTAGCCGTTGTTGGCTGCCGCATCGCTGTGGTAACTGCCCGGGCCGATGCTGCGCACGGCGAACGCGCGAATACTGTTGGCGCCGCCCACATAGAACTGCTCAGCGTAGGGCACCTCCTGCGAGTTGCCGTAGGCATGGGCGGCTCCGAGATACACGCGGCCAACGAGACGCTGCTCGCCTACGATGCGCTTGGAGTAGACCATCTGCAACGTGGCTTTGGCAAACTGTGAGAACGGGGTGCCAAACATCTCTTTCTCTCCCTTCACCCCAGCAAGCGACCAGATGCCGGAGAAGAGGTTGCCGCCCTCGGTGAAGCCCACCTGCAGGGTGAAGTGCTGGTCGTCGCGGCGCTTGCCGAAACTGCGGTCGTAGGTGTAGGTGTAGCCGCATTTGGGGATAAACTGGTTACGGAAACTCAGCGCGATTGCGGGGTTCTCGTCCATCGTTTTGTTGAACTCCTCGGTGGTGGTGAGGAGTTTGTTGTATTTGAGGGCAAACAGAGTTACTTGGTTCTGCGAATAGCGCGAGCCGCTCCAGTCGTAGGTCCATCCGAAGTCGAACTGCACCATCTTGAAGAATTTCGGGCGGTTCATGATTGTTCCGCCAAGCGAGAAGCGTGTCCACGCCAGTTCGCGCTTGATCAACGGGATGAAGTGGGGAGCCAACAAGCGCGGGAACGCCAACTCGGTCTGCAACCCAAACTCGTAGGAGTTGAAGTCGCTGCGCTTGCCGTCGATCTTGCCTATCTGCCATTCATACGAAGCGTCGAACTTCACCGTCAGGCGTTCGCCGCCGCCGAAGATGTTGCGGTTGGTTACCTGATAGCCCAATCCCGGGCCAAGGTAGTTGTTGGATTTCGACGTGAGGTTGGCCTCAATCTGCGTTTCTATAGGTTTGTCGAAATGGCACATTATGTCGAAGTCCAACTTGTTGGTTTTCACCGAGTCGAGCGGTGTGGCGCTCATCGAGATGAAGTCGAAGATGCCAAGACGCGACAGGTAGGTCTGCGTGTTGGTCAACTTGCGCACGTTCACAAAATCGTCCTTATCGAAGGCTATGCACGACGGGATGAGGCTCTTGCGCAGACGCGACGGCCGCATCCTCACGATGCGCCCCTTGTCGGTGACCATAGTGTCGGGCACACCGGCATTGTCGTTGCGCATCACCACGGTGTTGATTTCGCCCACCTTGTAGCGCCACAACGCCTTTTCGGGGATGTTGTCGGTATAGTCGATCTTCACCACAACCTTTCCCGGCACCTGAAGGGTGTCGGCGAGGAAGGTGATATACTCCGGACGGAAATAGTAGTAGCCGTGGTTGCGCAGACGGTTGGTTACACGCGTGCGCGCCACCGACAGCGAGTCGTTGCAGATTATCGCCCCCACCTTCATGTACTTGTCACGCTTCATGTACTTGTTGAGCATGGTGTTGAGTTCGGTGGTGTCGGGCAGATACTGTATCTCTTCGATAGTCTTCGGATGGGCAAGGTGCACTTGGTAGTTGACTCTCGCCTTCCGCGGATTCTTCTTGCTGTATTTCAGGTCGTAGGACGTGGTGGAGCCGTAGTAGCCGTTCTTGTCGAGCATGTCCTCAACCATCTTCATGCGGAGGTCGGGGCGCACGTCGGAGATGAGCACGGGATCCTCGGCAAACTTCCTGTAGATCCACCCTTTCAGTCCCTTGCTGTCGGCTGGCCAGTGATTGTAGAGCCACAGGCCGAGAGGCCACGGCGAGCGGATGTAGGGCGAATAGAGGGAGTTGTTGGCTGGCACGTTAATGATTTCAGCAATGTTGCTCGAGATGTCCGACGGCACTTCGGTGCTGTCGGCGGCTGTGACCGAAAGTTTCTTCACGCCAGTGTAGAGCACGTCGCCCTCGGCGAGTTTCGACGTGGTGGAGCATGCTGCAAGAATCGTCAGCGACAATATGGCGAACAGTAGTTTTTTCATTCCTTCGTGCTTTCGGTTGTCGTTTTTGTTTTCCGTCTCGTCTGCCACACCTTGAAGAACTTAAACATATCGCTGAACGAGGCTATTTTGCGCTTCCACGTGAAGCCGGCGCCGTATTCGGTGATTTCACCCTCAAGGATGCTTTCATACTCCTTGTGGTAGAACAACTTGGCATTGGTTGTGCCCGTCTTGTTGAGTTTGTATTCAAGAGAGAGGTCGTTGAGCAGGTTCTGCGCAAGGTTGTCCTCTGCCGAGGCGTCGCTCGTGTAGTTGCCGCCCACCGCTATCTTGAAGCGGTCATCGAAGATGCTCTTCGACACCTTGTAGGAGTAACTCATTGCCTTCGTCACGCCGCTGCTGGTCATGTGGTCTTCCTGGTCGATGCCTATCGAGAGGTCGACGCCGGAGATGTTGCTTGCCGCCCACTTGTTAACCACCGACTCGAGGAAGGAGAATGCCATGTTGCTGCCCGAGAGGTCGCTGGTCATGCTGCTTGCGCCCGACGTACTGCTACTGTAGGTGTTGTAGAGCAGGAGGTTCATCGCCTGCGCGGCGCGCTGCTCGGCGGTCATGCCGCTGAGTTCGTTGGCTATGGTCATGTCGCCGTCGGTATTGAGGTCGAACGACACGTTGAGTGAGTTGAGTGTGTTGCCCACATTGAGAATCACGTCAAACGGCACGGAGCGCGAGCCTTGGTTGCCGCTGCTCACGTTCACCTTCATCGCCTGGATGGCCTTGAGGTTGAGCGTCGGGTTGAGAAGGTCACCGTTCCAGATTATCGTGCTTCCGTCCTGGAATTTGAAGTTCTTTTCCGACATCATTGGCGGCGAATAGCGCACGAAGCCGCTGTTGATGGCGTAGCGGCCAATGAACGTGGCATCGCCCTGGTCGTTTTGCGAATAACTAAGCATGCCCTCGCCGTCGATCTGCACCTTGTTCTTTCCGTCGGTGGAGAGATTGACGTTGAAGATTGCGTTAGGCTGCACTATGAGGGCGGCCTTGATGCGCATGGCATAAGGCGGCGCGATGCTGTCGGTGGTTGATGTGGTGTCAGCGAGGTTGACAAACTTCACAACGTCTTCGCTCGTGGCCTCGGTCAGCGCCACCGAACTGGACTGATAGACGTAGGTAAGGTTTGTGCCGGCAAGGATGCTGACGGAGGCACGGAGGTCGAGTTTGTCGAGATTGCCCTTCATGGCGCCGTTGATGTCGATGAATCCCTTGCCGTAGAGTTCCACCTTGCCCTGCTTCTTTCCGTTGATTACCTGTACGTTGCGACCCTTTAGGGTAAGGTCGGTGTAAATTTTGTCAATGTCCATCGACAGATCCACATGGCCGTTGACCTCAATGGAGTTGCCGTTGGCGCCACGGAGTTGGTAGTTGTCAAACTTCACGCAGCCGTTGTCCACAGGAATCTTGCGGCTGTCGAACGTGAGCGCGGAGCCGTAGTTCTGCAAGCGCACCTGCGCGGTGTCAAACTGGATAAATCCGTTGATCGAAGGTTTTTCAATCGGGCCGTTCACCTTCATCGTGCCGTTCAGGTGGCCAGTCACATCGCCCATACCCTCTGGAATGAAGGCACTCACGCGGGTGAGCGGCAGGCGGATGAGCGACAGTTCCATATCGTAGTTGGTCGTAGGCACGGTGTCGTTAATCATGCCCTTCAGCGTCATGATTTTCTGCCCGTCGAGTTCCATGTCGGCGAGGGCGTATGTCTTCTTGCCGTCGTCGGTCATAGCCAACTTGGCGTCGAGGTCGACATTGCCCACAGGCCGCTTGCCGTAGGTCATGCCGTCAATCTTCATGCAGCAGTCGCCCCAATAGTACTTCTCGTTGAAGTTGACCTTTGCCGTGCCTCCGAGAGTGCCCTCAATTGGCGGGGCAAACGGCGAGAGCACAAGCCAGTCGTGGAGTTCGATGCCCGCGAGTTCGACGTTGATGCCGTTGTGAAACTGCCCGTCGCGGTCGGTGAAGAGTTTAATGAGGCTCGTGGCGCCGCTGCGCACTGTCATATCGGCGCGGAAGAGGTTTTCGGCGAGGTCGTACGACACATAGTTGCTCGGATTAACCGTCCAGTCGCGGTAGGCGATGCGCGGGTCCTGGGGATAAATGCCCACGGTTACTATGCTGTCGGCCAACTCGGCACGGATGCCAAACTTGAAGCCTGTTTCGTCGTTTTTGTCAATCTGCGTAACGAAGACGTTGGCATGGTTGGCTGCCATCGAGCCTTCAATCGAGGCCGTCTTCAGCAACTCGGAGTTGGTGGGGCTGTTGTTTACGCCAAGGCTGTAGATCAGCGAGTCGCACGAGGTGTGGCCAGACATTGTGATTTCGTCAAAACGCACGTCAGACACGTCGAGATTCTTCAGCGAGGCCTTGATGTCGAGTTCCTCTTGCTTTGTGATGTCGAGGTTCAACTCGTCGTAGGTAGCGCCCTGTCCGGCGAGGTACGACTGAACGATGTTGCGGTTCTTCGATGAGAAATTGGCGGTGAACTGCGGCAACTTGCTGTTGAGTTTCACGAGGTTGAGCCGTTGCGCAACCATCATGCTGTCGACCACCGGCATCACGTTGGTCAGCGAGTCGACAAGGGCGTTGATGCCCAGCGGCGTCTGGAAGGCAAACTTCATGTCGTTGTTGCGCAGGCGCATGCCCGTATGGTCGGGGGTCGACTTAAAGCCGCAGTCGATGCTGTCGGTTCGGAAGGTGTTGCCTGGAAGAAGCAGGAATAGGTTGGACAGTCGCATATAGCCGGCATATTCCTCATTTTCGAGGTTGACCAGTCCGGCGCCCTCGATGTCCATGCCGCCCGACAGACGGTCAGTCGCCATATTCATTGCCACGAGGTCGATATTGTCGATGCGGCCGTCGAAGCGCACCTTGTATTCGTTTGGCGTCAACTCGCCGATAAGATTAAGCCCGAGCATCGCTTTTTCGTCGTTGGAGGCGATTGCCACGTCGTAGGCGCCTTTGTCGAGTTCCGCCGACATTGAAATGTCGTGATAGTCAACGTTGTCGTAACTTACGTGCTTGATGTCGGCAAGCAGTGTGGTGGTCATCTTATAGAGGTCGTAGCCGCTGCCGTCGACGGTGAAGTCGCCCGTCACAGGACCCACGCCGAGCGTAGGCATCACGCTGCGCACATCGAGTCCAGCCAACTGCAGATTGGCGTTGTAACTCTCGCGCTTCATGTTTATCTTGCCGTCGGCAACAAGGCTTCCGCCGTCAACCGTAGCGCGGATGTTGCCGCTTGCCTTTTCGTCCTTATAGTCAACCTTGCCCTTGAGGGCCACCACTGGCACGTTGATGTCCGACGGCAGGTCGAAGGCTTTCTTCAGATAGTTTCCGCCAGTGAGTTTGCCGTCGATGTCGATGGCTCCGTTGATGTATTCGGGCTTCATCACATTGGCAAACTTGCCCTTCATCGACACGTTGAGCACCTGCGGCACGTTGATTGCCACCTTCTTGATGTCTACAGCGCTCATCGTTCCGCCAGCCTCAACCGCCAGGTCGACGGTCTTCGCCCCGAGCGACTTCCACAGCGGTTTCAATAGCGGCATCACCCGTCCGGCATCGTTGAGCGATATCTGCGAGGTGATTTTGGCGTCGACCTTGGCATTGTCGTTGCCGCTGAGAGCCGAGGCGTCGAGCCATGCGTCGATGCCAAACGACGATTCCTCGGTGGCCATGCGGAACTTCTCAACGCTGAGTTGCTTCTCGTCCATCGTCAGCAGGCCGGAGGTCGATGCCAACTTCAGTCCGCAGCGCTCTTGGGCGGAGAGCATCTTGAGCGGCAGGCGGATGATTGACCCGCGGTTATACACGTCGTCGGCAGCGATGTTAATGCTGTCGAGTTGGATATAGGAGGCGTCAAATCCAGGTGAAGGGCGCACACCGCTCACCGCGTAGAGCGCCTTGCTGTCGGTCAAGCGGAAATGGCGCGCCACAACCGTCCACGGCGCCGAGGTAGTGTCGGCGGGAATGGTGTCGGGCGGCAACTGCGCCGTAAAATCGGCGGCTGCCTTCTCTGTTGGCTGATAGTATTCTGCATCGAGTGCGGCAACGCTGAGATTGTCGAGCCGCACAAGATTGTTCTTCATGTTTACCGTCAGGTCGCACACCTCGCCGCTGGCTATCTTAGCCGACAGCGACTCTATCGTCGGCATCATCGCCATGCGGTAGTTCACGTCCTTCAGTGTGAGTTTGTCGAGGGTGATGAGCAGAGGTGTGGACTGCGTAGTGTCCTTCGGCTCCGCCTTGGCCTTGCGGTTGTCGAAGTCGATCGAGGCGTCAACGCCGTCGACAGTTGCCTCGCCGAGGTCGATATGGTCGGAAAGAATGCCGTAGCGGCTCTCCGACAGCACAAACGAGCGCAGACGCGCGGTGAGCACCATCGAGGTGTCGCTGCTCACCATGCGGTAGTATGCCTTGTCGATGTCCACGCCGCCAATGGTTACATTGCCGGCAAGGAGCGACATCAGGCGCACATTGAGGTCTACCCTGTTGCCGCACACCATCGTGTCACGGTGCTCGTCGAGCACGAGCATGTCGGCCACCGACAGCCTCAACGGGAATTTCAGCGACAGTTCGCCGATGCGGATGGTGTAGCCGGTCGATTCCGACACCTTTTCCTCAACGAAATTCTTGACAGCGCGCTGAATGCCAGGGATATAAAGCAACGACGGCAGCAGAAGCAGAAACACAACGAAAACAGCGGCAATCCTCAGGATGCGCTTCACCCATCCGCGCTTGCGGCGAGCCTCAACAACAGGCAGTTGCTGCTCTTCGGTGGTTTCGGTTGTCACTTTTTCCTCTGCCATCAGTCGGTTTTTATTTTTTAATCACAAGCCAAGCCACGACGCATCCGTAGAGAGCGCCGCCAGCATCGGCAATAAGGTCAAACCAGTCGCCCGAACGCCCCATGTGCATGCCCCACTGCGCCAACTCGATGAGTCCGCCGAAGACGGTGCCGAGCACGAATATCCACCCCAACAGGCGCGGCTTGTCGGCAACGGCTTTCTTGCGCGTGATGTCGAAATAGTAGGACATCGCCACGGCGAAAAACATGATGAAATGTATCACCTTGTCGGCGCCCACAAACAGCGGCACGCGCAGCCCGCCCAGAGGCCGCGGCATCAGCGTGAAGTAAAGCACACCGAGGGTCACCAGTCCCGACAGCAGGAAGTGGGGATATTTCTTTTTAATTTCGTTCAGCATAACCGGCTTTATATTTTTTCACAAATTTATAAACATTTGCAAAAAGACAACCGTTTTGCCACAAAAAATTATGGCTTAGGAGTCTCTTCCTTGTCGTTGTCCGACGTCTGGTCGTCGGGCATGATTACAAAATCACAGAGTTCGCCCTCGTTGTTCTCGAGTTTCTCCTCGGAGAGCACCACGAGGTCAAGTTTGTTTTTGTTGTTGTAAACGAGTCCCATTGTTTCTTATTTGTTTTTACGCGACAGTCGCAGGATGAGATGCACGATTTCGCCAATCCATGCCACCAGCGACGTCAGCGCTATGATTATAACCCATTCCGACAGTTTCAACGGCTCCACGTTGAACATCTCGCCGCCGAAGTTCACTATCAGTATCTGCCCCACGATTATCACCGCGGCAGTGGAGAAAAACACCTTGCTGTCGCGCAACTGGGCGAAGCCTGAACGCACGGTTTCAAAACTCTTGGCGTTGAACAGGTTCCAGAACTGGAGCATTACGAAGAAGGTGAAGAACACGGTCACATCGTGCGCCGTCATCTCGCCTTCCGTGAAATTGAAGTAG
>CAVAOU010000016.1:0-13376 GCA_963590085.1 Senegalimassilia sp.
CTACAGCAAGGTGCTCCACTTAGCCAAGGACGAGAAAGCCATCAGCGAAGGCCAGTTCTTCGACGTGATGTATGTGAACTACAACAACCCGTCGTTCGATCCCCACCGCCAGTACGCCTACCTGCGCAAGAGCGGCAACGAACTCATCGTCATTGCCGTGAACTTCGGCGGCGACGCCCACTGCGACATCGTGATCCCGCCCCACGCCTTCGACGTCATGGGGCTGCATCAGGGTTCCTACATCGCCACCGAACTCATCAGCGGCAAGCGCCAGAAGAAAGAACTGTCGGCCGTGGTGCCCTTCCCCACCGACATTGCCGCCAACAGTGCCGTGATGTGGAAAATCAAGATTAAACAGCAAAATGCTGCAAACAAGAAAAATTCTTGTACAAAGAAAGACTGTGATAAATAAAAAGTAGTAATTTTGCAGTCAAAATTCAGCAACAAAGCTATGAATACAAACTTGCCACCCTACAAAATTTTTTCAGGAACAAAATCGCGCTACTTGGCTGAGGCCATGTGCGCAGAACTCGGTGTTGAACTCGGAAAAATGAACATCCAACGGTTTGCCGACGGCGAATTCGAAGTGTCGTTTGAAGAATCTATCCGCGGATGCGAAGTCTTCTTGGTTCAATCCACATTCCCAAACACTGACAACCTCATGGAACTCCTGCTCATGATCGACGCAGCGAAGCGCGCTTCGGCAAAGTCGATTATCGCAGTTATCCCTTACTTCGGATGGGCACGCCAGGACCGCAAGGACAAGCCACGCGTTTCAATCGCAGCGAAACTCGTAGCCGACCTTCTCAGCACAGCAGGCATTGACCGCCTCATCACGATGGATCTCCACGCAGACCAAATCCAAGGCTTCTTCAACGTGCCTGTGGACCACCTCTACGCTTCGTCGGTGTTTATCCCCTACATCCAGTCGCTCAAACTCGACGACCTCGTGATAGCAACCCCTGACGTAGGTGGCGCAAAGAGAGCAAACAACTACGCAAAATACCTCAACGTGCCTTTGGTGCTCTGCCACAAGCAAAGAGCAAAAGCCAACGTGGTCGAGAACATGACCGTAATCGGCGAAGTTGAAGGCAAAGACGTGATCATCATCGACGACATGGTCGACACTGCCGGCACAATCACCAAGGCAGCGAACCTCATGAAGGAAAAAGGAGCAAAGTCGGTAAGAGCCCTCGCCTCACACGCCATCATGAGCGACCCAGCATCGCAACGCGTTGACGAATGCGCGCTGACCGAGATTATCTTCTCCAACAGCATCCCTTACAGCGGCGACAGCAAGAAAGCAACAATCCTTTCAATCGCGCCTCTGTTTGCCGACACCATCCGTCGCGTGCACGAATACAAGTCGATCAGTTCGCAATACTTGACAAAGTAAATTCTTTTTATAGCAAGAACAATTGCGGGAATAGGCCAATGCCTTTTCCCGCTTTTTTATTTTAATTACAATATTTAGCAATAGTAAACACAAAAAAGAAGAACAATTCACAGAATAAATCTTTAACTTTGAAATCAATTAGATACCTAACGTAATTACTAACCTAAAAACTAACATCATTATGAGAAAATTTTTTCTTTCTGTGATGCTCCTCTGCGGCTCAAGCATGGGGTTCGCACAACTGTTGGAGATAGGTTCCACCCAGCAAGTGGCACTTCCAGCAGGGGCGAAAGTCGACATTGCGACAATCAGTCCAAACGGCGACTACCTTCTCATGTCCGACCAGCAGAAGCAGGGTCTACAAAAGTTGGATTTGGCGACAGGACAACTGACCACTGTCACGACAGCCTACGGCTCGGAATATGACGCCAAAATCATCGACAACGGCAACACAATCGTGTACCGCGAAAACCAGATAGGCAAAGACAAACTGAAAAGACAGTCGCTCAAGTCGGTAAACCTGCAGAGCGGCGAGACAGCCACAATCGTTGACGCAACCCGCGACCTCCAGGGCGTGGCAGCCAACGGCAACGTGGTCTACGCTGTGAAGAAAGGCAAACTCTCCACCAAAGCCTACAACAACGCCAAGGCCGACAAGTCGACCCCAGTAGCCTACGTGGAGTACGGCCAACTGATGATTAGCCGCAACGGCAAAGCCACCCGCCTGTCGCCCAACGGCACAGAGGGACAGAGCTACCTGTGGCCGTCAGTATCGCCCGACGGCACAAAGGTGGTCTACTACCTTGCCGGCTCGGGAGCCTACACCTGCAACATCGACGGCAGCAACGTGCAATTTCTCGGCACCCTTCGCGCAGCGAAATGGTATAACAACAACATCGTTGTGGGCATGCTCGACCGCGACAACGGCGAATATGTAACCTCGTCGGAAATCATTGCCTACTCAGCCGACGGCAAAGAGAAGCAAGTGCTCAGCGACGGCGCAACCGTGGCAATGTACCCAACCGTATCTGCCAACGGCGAAAAGATTGCCTTCTCCACTCCAAGTGGTGAAGCATACATTATTAATGTAAAAACCAAATAGACATGAAGAGCAGACTATTGATAGCATCCGCAATCGTGGCACTCACCTGCGGAACAGCATACGCCGGCAAAACAGCCGACCAAGTCCGTGTCTACATCAACCCGGGTCACGGCAGTTGGACCGGCAACGACCGTCCTTGCCAGACAATCGGCCGTCAGCCGTACAACATCGAGAATGTAGACACCACAGGTTTCTTTGAGTCGAACACCAACCTCCACAAGGGTTTTGCCCTGCTCGACAAACTCGTAGCGGCAGGCGTGCCTTTCGACCGCACAAAGAACCAGACCAACGACAACCCTACACGCGTAGGCGCTGCGCTCGACCTCTCGCAGCACATTGTGATGTCGCACGTCAAGGCAGGTCCTTACCCAGCTGCCAAGGGCGACGACAACGGCCCGTACAACCGTCCGCTGTCGGAAATCCGTGAAGAGGTGGAAGCCAACAACTTCGACGTGTTTATCTCCATCCACTCCAACGCAGCCGGTGAAGGCTCAACAACCAACTATCCTCTGTTCCTGTTCCGCGGCAAGGACGACGAAACCTACGCAGCAGGCGACAGCAAGGCCATGGCACAGCACATCTGGCCGTATGCCTTCAGCAACGCCCACCAGCAATGGTCGTACTACAGCCTTACCAACGCCAATGTGCGCGGCGACGTAGACTTCTACGGCGGTGGCTCAGAGACAGAAAACAACGGTACCAAGTATATGGGCTACCTCGGCGTGCTGAAACACGGCGTACCTGGATTCCTCGTTGAGGGATACTTCCACACCTATCAGCCAGCCCGCCAACGCGCGCTCAACGACGACGTTTGCCGCCACGAAGGTCACCAGTATGCCCGCGGTCTCATCGACTATATGGGATGGACGGCAGAAAAGACCGGTACAATCTACGGCATCGTGCGCGACCTGCACGAAAAGTTTACCGACGCCCTCTACAAACCGATGGCACGCACCAACGACGTGTACAAGCCATTGAACGGCGTGACAGTGAAACTGCTCAAGAACGGCGCTGAAGTTGCCACCTACACTACCGACAATGAATGGAACGGCGCATTCGTCTTCGACAACGTCGAGCCAGGCGAATACACCCTGTCGTACACAGCCGACGGCTACAAGGCAGCCACCGAGGAGTACACAGCACCGTTCACGGTAACTGCCAACGAGACAAACTACGTCAACGCGTTCCTCGAGTCAGAGAACTATGTACCTCCGACAGAGACCTACGAGAACTATCCTGACGAACTTTCAGGCAACAAGGGCTACGGCGTGCCTGAAGAGTACAAGATGACGGCAAGCGAAGAAATCAGCCCGTTGGCAACACAGTTGGCCGACAAGACTGTCCGCCGCCAGATCATCCGTAAGGGTCACCTGTATGTGCTTGCCCTCGACGCTACCAACGAGCCGCACATCTACAATGTGAACCTCGCCGACAATTCAGTGGCTGAAATCTCTACTGCCGGCACAACTCTCGACAACAACCGCGAGTTGAAGATTTCCGACATCGCCTTCACTTCCGACAACGTGCTCGTTGCCACGAGTTACGGTGAAAACCAATACAGCGACAGTCAGGTGGCCGACGGCGACGTGAGAGGCTCAGTTGCTATCTACAAATGGGCGAACGACGACAACGGTCTGCCAACAGGCGACCCTGCAGAGTGGTTCACCTCACAGAACTCCGGCAACTACTACAATGCCAAGACAGGCCAGACTCTCGCCTATTCCGGCACATCGGACGAAGGTTCGGCAGTCATCACTGCGCAAACCATCGGAAGTTCTACTTCGATGCGCTTCGTAGAGTTCGGCATCTCCAACGGCACATTGGCAACAACAACCTACATCAACAAGACAGTGTCTGCCGAGTCAAACTACACGGCAAACAAACTTGGCTCTGACTATCAGTTGGTTGTTTCTCCGTTGGCCGACAATCAATACGTGATCGACGGTTCGCTCACCAACCCGATTGAATGGCAAACAGCAACCAACAACACAGACGCTCCGCTGATGGGTCAAATCAACTCATCGCTGATGGAAGCAGCGGAGAATGGCGCTACATTCTTCAAATATGCCGACCACAGCATGATGGTTTCTCCTGCAATCGAGGACGGCAAGGTAACCGGTGTGAAACTGTTTGACGTGACCAAGGGTCTCGACTACGCTATGGCAGTGAAAGCCACTGGCGCAACAGTTGATCCTGCCGCTGCAACCTACGCAACAGCCGTTGGTGAAGTGGTAACAACGAAGGACGCCGACGAAAAGATCATCGACGCCAACATCAACCTCTACCTCGTGCGCGACGGCAAGGTGACCACATTCACTACCGCAGGCGTTGACCAACCGGTTGTACGCTACGAATACGCTTACGACCTCGTGCCTACTATCGGCGAAACAGAATCTACCTTCTCGTTCAAGTCGACCGGTGCGGCTCCTGAAGCAGCAATCGTATTCAAGAATGTAGAGACTGGCGATGTAATCGGCTATGCAAGCCTCGGCGCAATCGAGGAAGGCGAGCAATCGAAGACCATCGACAACGACATGATTCCTGAAGGCGAAGTGGCATGGGCTGTAGAAATTGCCAACCGCGGCGCAGCCAAACCGACTAAGGTGGCTACCGTCGACGGCTTCAAGAAGGCACGCGGCATTGTCATCGACAATACTCCTACGAGCCAATTCTTCGGTCAGATTTACATTGCTAACTGTAATGCAAACGACAACTTCGAGAAGGGTGTCTACATCTTCGACCGCAAACTCAACCACAGCGAGCATGCTTACGGCACCAACAGCTACGCCGCTGCCCACACAGCATCGCCTTACCGCTTAGGTATCAACGAGAACGGTGTGGTATTCGTTTCCGACTGGAACGACTCGACTTCAGGCATCCGCCTGCTCGACCCGGCAAACCTCAGCGACGACCCGACAGCAGCCCTTCCTGAACTCTTCCAGTATGCTACCCGCCAGAGCAACGGCGGCTTACTCGATGCAAGCGGCAACTACATCGGCGGTTCTACAACAGCAGCCGCTATCTACGGCATTGGTGAGAACACCAAACTCTACACCTTCGATGAAGACGCAAGCAACGTAGTCCTCCGCTACGACCTCGGCACATCTCTCACTTGGAACACAGTTCCATCAGCCAACCTCGGCCACAACATGATGGACAACACTAACGTGGAACTCGTGCCTGACGGCGACGGCCTCTGGGTGGCACAAACCCGCGGTGCAGGAAACAACGCATCCAACTGTCCTTCGTTTGTCTACATCGACAACGACGGCAACATCCTCTTCAACTCCGGAACAATTGCAGAAGACCTCTCCGGCACAAACGGCGGCGGCCTTGCAATCTCTAAGGACAAGAAGACATTGGTTGTAGCCGATGCCGACAACAACTTGGCTGTGTTCACTGTAACATGGAACGAAAAGACTCCATCGTTGAAGTACGAATACACTGTCAAGACCAACGGCACAACAACCAACCAGATGCAGTTTGACTACGCAGGCAACCTCTACGTGCTCAACCAGAGCGCTCTGCAGGTATGGGCATTGCCTACCGACAACGCTATCATCGACACTCCAGCCGCTGAGACAATCACAGTGCGTCAGGACGGCGTGAAGAACGTAGCAGCATCGGCAGTCAAGGTTTATCCTAACCCTGCAACCGACGTAGTAACCGTTGAAGCAACCGAGGCTGTCAGCAACATCGCTGTCTACAACCTTTCGGGCGCAGCAGTCAACGCAAGCAGCAACATCGACGGCAACCGCGCCACTATCAACGTGAGCGACCTCGCTGCCGGCATCTACTTCGTGAAGATCAACAACGGTAAAGCCGTAAGAATCATCAAGAAATAGCGATTCCTTGCAATCCTAACCAAGGGCAGCCACCATTTGTGGCTGCCCTTTTTTGCTTCCTGGCGGATTCTTTTTAACAACAATTTGACATAAAAATGCGCAAATTAATTACGATTTCTTTTTGCAGTGTCGTTTTTTATGAGTAATTTTGCAACGTTAAAAACGAAAAAATTAAGATTAATGATACAGACTAATTCAATTTCTCTAAGCATTATTCTTCTATCTGGGTCAATTATTATTGAATCGGAGTAGAAGGGTTTTGCCGTGTGGGACATTTTGAATAGTCAACGCTACGAACCTTTCTGACAAACAAGAAAGGTTTTTTTATTTTATAGGATTATGGACAATAAATTGTTTATCTTCGACACCACCCTTCGCGACGGCGAACAAGTGCCAGGCTGCCAACTCAACACGGTTGAGAAAATTCAGGTGGCAAAAGCGCTGGAACAGTTGGGAGTGGATGTCATTGAAGCAGGCTTCCCAGTGTCGAGCCCCGGCGATTTCAACTCAGTGATTGAGATTTCGAAAGCGGTTACATGGCCCACCATCTGCGCCCTAACCCGCGCCGTGGAGAAGGACATCGACGTTGCTGCCGAAGCGCTGAAGTTTGCCAAGCGCAAACGCATCCACACGGGCATCGGCACCTCCGACTCGCACATAAAATACAAGTTCAACTCCAACCGCGAGGAAATAATCGAGCGCGCCGTGGCTGCCGTGAAGTATGCCCGCCGCTATGTCGACGACGTGGAATTCTATGCCGAAGACGCCGGACGCACCGACAATGAGTATCTTGCCCGCGTGGTTGAAGCCGTAATCAAAGCCGGCGCTACGGTGGTCAACATCCCCGACACCACGGGCTACTGCCTGCCGTCGGAATACGGTGAGAAGATCAAGTACCTCATCGACCACGTCGACGGTGTGGACAAAGCCATAATCTCCACCCACTGCCACAACGACCTCGGCATGGCCACAGCCAACACAATGAGCGGTGTGCTCAACGGCGCCCGCCAGGTGGAAGTGACCATCAACGGCATCGGCGAGCGCGCTGGCAACACTGCCCTCGAGGAGATTGCAATGATCATCAAGTGCCACAAGAACATCGACATCGACTGCAACATAAACACCCAAAAGATTTATCCCACAAGCCGCATGGTTTCGAGCCTGATGAACATGCCAGTGCAGCCCAACAAGGCCATCGTGGGACGCAACGCCTTTGCCCACTCTTCGGGCATCCACCAGGACGGCGTGCTGAAGAATGTGCAGACCTACGAGATTATCGACCCGCACGATGTGGGCATCGACGACAACGCCATCGTGCTCACCGCCCGCAGCGGCCGCGCAGCGCTGAAAAACCGTTTGTCGATACTCGGCGTAAAGCCGTCGTCTGAGAAACTCGACCAGATTTATGAGGAGTTCCTCAAACTCGCCGACAAGAAAAAGGACATCAACGACGACGACATCCTCATCCTTGCAGGCGTGGACCGCACCAACAACCACCGCATAAAGTTGGACTACCTTCAGGTTACCAGCGGCGTGGGCATCCGCCCTGTGGCAAGCATCGGGCTTAACATCAGCGGCGAGAAGTTTGAGGCTGCGGCAAGCGGCAACGGCCCTGTCGACGCCGCCATCAACGCCCTCAAACGCATCATCGAGCGCACAATGACCATCAAGGAATTCACCATACAGGCCATCAGCAAAGGCAGCAACGACGTGGGTAAAGTGCACATGCAGGTGGAATACAACGGACACGTATATTATGGTTTTGGAGCGAACACCGACATCATAGCAGCGTCGGTCGAAGCATACATCGATTGTATCAACAAATTTAAAGACTAAAAAATCCTATAAAACAATGAACACTCTTTTTGACAAGATTTGGGACAAGCACATCGTGCAAACCGTCGACGACGGCCCTACTCAATTATACATCGACCGCCTCTACTGCCACGAGGTTACCAGCCCACAGGCTTTCGACGGCCTTCGCAAACGCGGCATCAAGTGTTTCCGTCCGGACCAGATTGTCTGCATCCCTGACCACAACACTCCTACCCACGACCAGGACAAGCCTATCGAGGAACCGATTTCGCGTGCGCAGGTCGACACCCTTGAGCGCAACGCCAAGGAGTTTGGCGTAACCTACTACGGCATGATGCACCCGAAGAACGGCATCATCCACGTGGTCGGACCTGAGCGCGGACTCACACTGCCGGGCATGACCATCGTGTGCGGCGACTCCCACACATCGACCCACGGCGCCATGGGTGCTGTGGCATTCGGCATCGGCACCAGCGAGGTGGAGATGGTGATGGCGTCGCAGTGCATCCTGCAGGCGCGTCCGAAGACCATGCGCATCACCGTCGACGGCAAACTCGGCAAGGGCGTTACCGCCAAGGACTTGGCGCTCTACATGATGTCGAAGATGACCACAAGCGGCGCCACGGGCTACTTCGTTGAGTATGCCGGCGAGGCTGTGAAATCGCTCACCATGGAAGGCCGCCTCACCCTCTGCAACCTCTCAATCGAGATGGGCGCGCGCGGCGGCATGGTTGCCCCCGACGAAACTACGTTTGAATACATCAAAGGCCGCGAATTTGCGCCTAAGGGCGAGGCGTGGGACAAGGCTCTCGCCTACTGGAAGACGCTGAAGAGCGACGACGACGCGGTGTTTGACAAGGAAGTGAAATTTGACGCTGCCGACATCGAGCCGATGATTACCTACGGCACTAACCCAGGCATGGGCACGGGCATCACCAACAGCATCCCTGCCACCGACAATCTCTCGGAGGCTGAAAAGACTTCATTCCTCAAGTCGCTCAACTATATGGGCTTTGCGCCTGAAGAAAAACTGCTCGGCAAGAAGGTCGACTACGTGTTTCTCGGCGCCTGCACCAACGGCCGCATCGAGGATTTCCGCGCATTCACATCGCTGGTGAAGGGTCACAAGAAAGCAGAGTCGGTAACGGCATGGCTCGTGCCTGGCTCGTGGGAGGTTGACCGCCAGATTCGCGAAGAGGGTCTGGACAAAGTCCTCGCCGAAGCGGGATTCGAAATCCGCCAGCCAGGCTGCTCGGCTTGCCTTGCAATGAACGATGACAAGATTCCTGCCGGGAAATATTCGGTATCGACAAGCAACCGCAACTTTGAGGGACGTCAGGGTCCTGGCAGCCGCACAATGCTCGCCAGTCCGCTGACTGCCGCTGCTGCCGCCATCACAGGCGAAGTGACCGACCCACGCAAATTTTTATAAACCGCTACAATCATCAAAGAAATGAAACAGAAATTCAACATCATACAAAGCACCTGTGTGCCTCTTCCACTGGAGAACGTAGACACCGACCAGATTATCCCGGCCCGCTTCCTCAAGGCCACTACCCGCGAGGGTTTTGGCGACAACCTGTTCCGCGACTGGCGATACGACAAACAAGGCAACAAGATTGACTCGTTCGTGCTCAACGACCCTAAATACGGCGGCCAAATCCTGGTTGCCGGCAAGAACTTCGGCTCAGGCTCAAGCCGCGAACACGCTGCATGGGCTATCGCCGACTACGGCTTCCGCGTTGTGGTTTCGAGTTTCTTCGCCGACATCCACAAAAACAACGAGCTCAACAACTTTGTGCTGCCGGTAGTGGTTTCGGAGGCGTTCCTCGCCGAACTCTTCGACTCGATTTTTGCCGACCCGAAGACGGTTGTCACTGTCAACCTCCCCGAGCAAACCATCACCAACGAGGCTACAGGCCACAGCGAAACATTTGAGATCAACGGCTACAAGAAGCATTGCCTCATCAACGGCCTTGACGACATCGACTTCCTTCTTGCAAACAAAGACAAAATCGAGGACTACGAAACAAAGAAAGCATGAAAGGCTCTCTAATCGAAATAATGGACACCACGCTTCGCGACGGCGAGCAGACCTCGGGTGTGAGTTTCTCCAAGAGTGAAAAACTGAGCATCTTCCGCCTGCTTGTGGAGGAACTCCACGTGCCGCGCGTTGAGGTGACGTCGGCAAGGGTCTCTGACGGCGAGTTCGACACGGTGAAGCGCATCTGCGACTGGGCACGCGCCAACGGCCATCTGGAGAAGGTGGAGGTGCTCGGATTCATCGACGGCGGACTGTCGGCCCAATGGACTGTCGACGCTGGTGCCAAGGTGATCAACCTCCTCGCCAAGGGAAGCGAGCGCCACTGCCGCCAGCAGTTGGGCAAGACGCCCGAGGAGCACGTCGCCGACATCAAGGCGGAGATTGCCATTGCCCGCGAGAAAGGGCTGAAGGTGAACCTCTACCTTGAGGACTGGTCGAACGGCATCAGCCAGTCGCCCGACTATGTGTTCAAATTTATGGACGCGTTGCAGGACGAGCCCGTGGAGCGGTTCATGCTCCCCGACACGCTGGGCATCCTCGACCCGTACGACACGTTTGACTACATGAACCGTATGGTCAAAGTCTACCCGAAGGTGCGCTTCGACTTCCACGCCCACAACGACTACGACCTGGCAACGTCCAACATGTTTGCCGCGCTGAAGGTGGGAGCGTCGGGCGTGCACTGCACCGTCAACGGCCTCGGCGAGCGTGCTGGCAACACGTCGCTCTCGAGCGCCATCGCCGTGATCCACGACATGCTCCACATGGACACGGGCATCGACGAGACGAAGATAAACCGCGTGAGCCACATCATCGAGTCGTTCTCGGGCGTGGCTATCCCGCCCAACAAGCCTATCATCGGCGACTACGTATTTACGCAATGCGCTGGTGTGCATGCCGACGGCGACAGCAAGGACAACCTCTACTCTTCGCATCTGGCGCCGGAGCGCTTCGGCCGCACACGCGAGTATGCCCTCGGCAAACTCTCGGGCAAAGCCAACATCCGCAAGAATCTCGAGGCTCTGGGCATGGAACTGAGCGAGGAAAACATCAAGAAGGTTACCCAGCGCATCACCGAACTGGGCGACAAGAAAGAGATTGTAACACCAGAGGACCTGCCGTACATCATCAGCGATGTGGTGAAGCACAGCAGCCACTGCGAGAAAATCAAACTTATCAACTACCAGTTGTCTACAGCCAAGGACCTCCGCCCTACTGCCATCCTGAAAATCGAAATCAACGGAAAACAGTACATGGAAAGTTCGGTGGGCGACGGCCAGTATGACGCCTTCGTGAAGTCGCTGCGCAAAATCTACCGCGGACAGCGCCGCCGAGAGTTCCCGCGACTCACCAACTACGCGGTCAACATCCCGCCTGGCGGACGCACCGACGCCCTCGTGCAGGCCACCATCCACTGGGAATACAACGGGCGCACGCTCAAAACAGTCGGCCTCGACGCCGACCAGACGGAAGCGGCAATCAAAGCAACAATCAAAATGCTCAACATCGTTGAGGACTATATAGAAACAGTAAAAACCAACAAATAAAAACGATATGAAACTGAAAATAGCAGTTCTCCCAGGCGACGGTATCGGACCCGAGATCGTCGATGTGGCTCTCGACGTAGTTAAAGCCACTGCAAAGAAATTCAACCACGAACTGGAATACAAGAAAGCCCTCGTGGGCGCATGCGCCATCGACGCACTCGGCTCTCCTTATCCTGAAGAGACCCACAAACTGTGCATGGAGTCGGACGCTGTGCTGTTTGGCGCCATCGGCTCTCCAAAATACGACAACGACCCTACTGCAAAGGTGCGTCCTGAGCAAGGTCTTCTTGCCATGCGCAAGCAACTCGGCCTCTATGCCAACATCCGCCCGGTGACCACATTCCCGAGCCTCATCTACAAGTCGCCGTTGCGTGCCGACCTCGTTGACGGTGCCGACTTCATGTGTATCCGCGAACTCACCGGCGGCCTCTATTTCGGCAAGCCACAGGGTCGCAGCGAAGACGGACAAACTGCCTACGACACCTGCGTTTATTCTCGCTACGAAATCGAGCGCATCGTGCGCCTCGCCTACCAGTATGCCGAGAAGCGCCGCAAGAAGGTTACGGTTGTCGACAAGGCCAACGTCCTCGCCACTTCACGCCTGTGGCGCGAGGTTGCCAAGGAAATCGCCGCCGAATATCCTGACGTTACAACCGAATACCTGTTTGTCGACAATGCCGCAATGCGCATGATTCAGTGGCCTAAGGACTTCGACGTGCTCGTTACTGAAAACATGTTCGGCGACATCCTCACCGACGAAGGCTCAGTCATCACCGGCTCGCTCGGCATGCTCCCTTCAGCATCAGTAGGTATCCACACCTCAGTGTTCGAGCCAATCCACGGCTCCTATCCTCAGGCAGCAGGCAAGGACATCGCCAACCCGTTGGCAACGGTGCTTTCCGCCGCAATGATGCTTGAATACGCGTTCAACCTCAAGGCAGAGGCCGACCTTATCCGCAAGGCTGTCGATGCATCGATGGAAGCCGAAGTGGTGACCGAGGACATCGCTGCCAAGGGCGCCAAAGCCTACAAGACAAGCGAAGTGGGCAAATGGCTTGTTGACTACATCGAGAAAGCATAACCATACACCTTTTTCACCTCAGCGGGCGCAGCATCCAGCCGCGCCCGCTTTTATTTTTTTGAATTACTTATCCTCGTTGTCAAACCGTTCTTTTGCTTCTGCCAACGATTTGTGTATTTGTTGCATCAGCAATTCACGAGGCGGAAGTTCCGTTAGATATTTGGCCACCTTTATACCGGCTTTGTCCAACTGCAAAAGTTCTATCTGCTCTTCGCTTCCCTCGGTGCAAAGCAATAGTCCCAACGGGCTTTCTTCTCCCATTTCCTGTTCATTGGCCTCAAGCCAACGAAGGTATAACTCCATCTGGCCTTTGTATTGTGCCTTAAAGCGGCCCAGTTTCAAGTCAATTGCCACAAGACGATGCAATTTGCGATGATAGAACAACAAGTCTAGATAAAAATCTTCACCGTCAATAATCATGCGTTTTTGTCGTTCTATGAAGCAAAAGCCATTGCCCAATTCAAGCATAAACTGTTCAAGGTGCGCAACCAAACTATCCTCCAAATCCTTTTCGCTATACATGCCTTTCAACCCTGCAAACTCAAG
>CAVAOU010000017.1:0-13298 GCA_963590085.1 Senegalimassilia sp.
GTTCGTCCATGGTTGAGGGTTTTTATCTATTATTTGCGAATATAGGCACAATTGGTGGAATTTGCAATAGGGTAGGTGTCTTTTTCGCGGCGTTGATGCTGTCGATTTTCTTGTTGAAAATGCTCAGACTGTTAATTGACTTATAGATAGGTGTTTAGACTCGCAAACTGCATAAAATGGAAAGTTTTTGGGTGGGTAAACTGCATAAAATGGAAAATTTTTAGGTGGGTAAACTGCATAAAATGGAAAATTTTTGGGTGGCGGGGATGAAAAAAGCGGGCGCTGGGGCGTCCGCTTTTGTGCTGTTTGTTGACGGTTGGTTTACTTCAACAGGGTAGAAGGATCGAGGTGCTGGCTCTCGATGTCCTTGAAGTAGCGGTAGGTTGCCACTTTGAGTTCCATTGTAGCAGGCTCGTCGGCAACGATGATTGCCTTCTGGTGGAGTTGGAGCGCCGAGATGGTCCACATCTGCGACACTGCGCCTTCCACGCCGTGCTGCAGCGCGCGCGCCTTGTTGTAGCCGTTCACGATGATGAGCACGCTCTTGGCAGCCATCACTGTGCCCACGCCAACGGTGAGGGCTGTTGAAGGCACCTTGTTGATGTCACCGTCGAAGAAGCGCGAGTTGGCGATCTTGGTGTCGAGGGTGAGGGTTTTCTGGCGAGTGCGCGAGGTGAGCGAAGAGCCCGGCTCGTTGAACGCGATGTGGCCGTCAGGACCTACGCCACCGAGGAAGAGGTCGATGCCTCCGTAACTTGCGATTTTCTCCTCGTAGCGGCGGCATTCAGCCTCGAGGTCGTCGGCGTTGCCGTTGAGGATGTTTACGTTTTCTTTCTTTATGTTGATGTGGCTGAAGAAGTTGTTCCACATGAACGAGTGGTAACTTTCAGGGTGCTCCTCAGGGAGGCCGCAGTATTCGTCCATGTTGAAGGTAACGACGTGCTCAAACGACACCTTGCCCGCCTTGTTCAACTCAATGAGTTGGCGGTACATGCCGAGAGGGGAACTGCCGGTTGGGCATCCCAGCACGAACGGCTTCTCTGCCGTAGGGTTTGCTTCATTGATACGCGATGCAACATATTTTGCTGCCCATTCAGATACTTTACCGTAATTTGGCTCGATAATTAAACGCATAGTGTAGATATTTATGTTAGAAATTGTTTTTGCAAAATTTTTCAGTGACAAAAGTAGCGATAATTTTTGAAATCTCGGATATTGTCGCTATTTTTGTGAACTGATACAAGCAGCATAAACCAAAAAATAAGTCATTAAAAGTTAATTGTTGTCAAAATTGATTGTTTTCCTTGCGAGAACATATAACTTTGCAACAACCGAAAAAAGGTTCTGAAAATGAAAACTAACTTAAGTTCCCAAATCAAACTCGACCTCATTCCAAAGAGGTACTATGCACCGGAAAACAAGATAGAATACGCATCTTTGTGCCGGGAGGAGAAAGTGTTTACCCAGATAGCCGAAACGACCGACGACGGCGTGCGCATGATTGCCGACGACGTGGTTGAGACGATAAAGAAGAATACTGACCAAAAGGGCAAGTGCGTAATCGCCCTCGGTACTGGCAACAGTGTGCTCCCAGTTTATGCGGAACTGATCAAACGCTACGAAAACAAGGAAGTTGACTTCGCCGACGTTGAGGTGTTCAACCTGTTTGAGTTCTACCAGGCAGAGGCAGGCGCTGCTTCAACGCTCGACCGCCTTCACAAGTTGCTGCTCGACAAAGTCAACATCAAAGCAGAAAATATCCATTCATTCGACCAAAATACAGCCAAGGAAGACCTCTACGAGGCATGCCGCGCCTATGAGGCTGAAATCGACGCATGCGGAGGCCTTGACCTCGTGATTTGCGAAATTGGCGTTGCCGGCAGTCTGGCATTCAACTCGCCGGGCACGCAACTTTCATCGCCGTGCCGCATGACACTTATCGACAGTGCAGTGCGCCGCAGCGTTTCGAGCGCCTACGCTCTCGAGGTTGCGCCTACAACGGCAATCACCCTCGGCATCAGCAACATCCTCAATGCAAAGAAGGTGCTCGTGATGGCATGGGGCGAAAACCAGGCAAAGATTGTGAAGTCGGTAGTAGAGGACAAGCAGTCGGAAGTTGTTCCGGCATCGTTCCTTCAGATGCACCGCAACGCGAAGGTGGTTGTCGACCTTTCGGCAGCCGAGAGCCTTACGCGCATCTGCCATCCGTGGCTCGTAACATCGTGCGAATGGAACAACAAGATGATTCGCCGCGCCATTGCATGGCTCTGCGAGAAGACAGGCAAACCAATCCTCAAACTTACAAGCAGCGACTACAACGAGCACGGCTTGAACGAGTTGGCTGCGCAGTTTGGCTCGGCATACGAGGTGAACATCAAGGTGTTTAACGACATCCAGCACACCATCACCGGTTGGCCAGGCGGCAAGCCAAACGCCGACGACACCGACCGTCCAGAGCGTGCAAACCCATATCCAAAGCGCGTAATCGTGTTCAGCCCGCACCCAGATGATGACGTTATCTCGATGGGCGGCACTCTGAAGCGCCTCGTAGACCAGAAGCACGATGTGCACGTGGCTTACGAAACTTCGGGCAACATCGCCGTGGGTGATGAGGACATGTTCCGCTACATCCTTGTGATGGACCAAATCAAGAAAGAATTCGGACTTGACTCCGACCTTTATAACCAGAAATCGAAAGAAATCAAGGAATTCCTGTCGACCAAACACGACGGCGACATCGATTCTGCCGACCTCCGCTTCCTCAAGGGCCGCATCCGCCGCGCCGAGGCAAAGACTGCCTGCAACTGGATGGGTGTGAAGCCAGAGAATGTGCACCATCTTGACCTTCCGTTCTACGAGACGGGTACAATCAAGAAGGGCGACCTCTCGGAGCGCGACGTGAAGATTGTCAAGGATTTGATTTCATCGGTTAAGCCTCATCAGATTTTCGTGGCAGGCGACCTTGCCGACCCTCACGGCACCCACCGTGTGTGCACCGACGCTGTGCTTGCAGCCATCGACGAACTCCTCGACGAGGGAGCAGAGTTTATGAACGACTGCCGCATCTGGATGTATCGTGGCGCATGGGCAGAGTGGGAAATCGACCACATCGAGATGGCTGTGCCAATGAGCCCAGAGCAATTGCGCTTCAAGCGTAACACCATCCTCAAGCACCAGTCGCAGATGGAGAACGCTCCGTTCCTTGGCGACGACGACCGCTTGTTCTGGCAGCGCGCAGAAGACCGCAACCGTGCCACTGCACAACTTTACAGCAGTCTTGGCCTGGCATCCTATGAGGCAATGGAGGCATTCGTGGAATACCATCCAATTAGATAAGAATAAATTTGTTACAACACAATAATTGTTTTATCTTTGCGTTATTGTTATAGAAAGCAACAACAACAAATAAGTGAATCATAGGTTAAGGAATCCGACGGATCGAGAGATTAGTCGGATTTGTTTTTTTTTCTGTGGGTGCATCGACGGGACGCTCACCCTCGCTGGTTGGATTTGCTGGCGATATTCTCGCTGACGAGGCAATTAGGCGTTTTCGAATCGGATGGCTTTCGACAGTTGCAGGAAGTAGTCGTTCGACCAGATGTCGGTTTCTTTGGGATTACGGATGAACGGCATGAGGTCGGCTTTCACTTGGCTGATGCTGGCGGAGGTGAGGCGCTGTTCAAGGTCGGCAATGAATTCTTCACGCGATTTTTCGCAGCCGTTGAATTCTTTTATGCGTTCCTGAAGATGGCGGAAGTCCAATGGTACCCGGTTTCGCACATACCATTCAAAATCGTACCAGTCGCGGCCTTTGACGCGGTTTTTCCATGCGCGGTAGACAAGCGCGTGCATCTTTCCGGCAAACAGGGCAGGGAGAGTGAAACATCTTGTCATGAACGAACGTGGCTCTAGCAAGAGTCGCTGCTCGGTTGTAAATTGTAGCGGCGGGTTGGTGTCGACTTCAATTTTGATCTTGATGCTTTTCTCCGTTTGGAAGGATATGTCATATACGTCGGTAGTGTCTTTCAAAAAAGCAGACTCCACCTTGCCGAAATTCTTTTTGTCTTTTCTCTTTATTTCCACTTTGCGGCCTACGGCGTCAAACTCGTCGATGATGGGCTGAAAGTATCGGGTGAAGTCAAAATCCGGGTCTTTCGTCAGTAGTGAAAAATCAAGGTCTTCGCTGAACCGTTGCAGTCCGTGGAAAATGCGGAGGCAGGTGCCGCCGTAGAACGCTGCTTTGTCGAAAAATCCGCCTTGATAGAGCCCGGCAAGAATGATTTGCTGGCTCACTTCAAACGAGGCGTTCCGTTTGGCTTGGTCGGTCGACAGGTCGTAGGCCGCCAGCATCTGAGTGTAAATGTCGTTCATTTTAATAACTTCATAATTGTTAGAATCGAGTTTGCCTTTTTTCCATGTTCGGCGTATGCTTCAAATATCGATGGGTCAAATTGCAGAAACCGTTCCATGTCGAGCCGCAGGTTTTCTTCGAGAAACTCCTGGGCTTCTTTCTTGTAGCGGAGGTTGATGCCTGGCATGTCAGCGATAAGGTCGCATAAAGCCTTTTCGGGTGTGGCTATGGTGTAGGTTGCATTTCCTTCGCGGATTTGAGTAAGCCCTACGTGGTAGGCTTCCTTCGCAATGTGGCTGAAACTGAAAATGCCTATTGGGGTGTTGAATGTCCTTGCCGACTTGAATGTCATCGATTGTGTGGTGTAGACCGTTTCCGGGATGAGTCCGTAATAACGTAATGCAGTCTGCTTCGACACGTAGGACGGCGCCAGCAGGTGGTTGGCGATGAGTCCGGTGGAAAGGGTTGCACTGGTTTCCGACGGGTTGACAACAAACAAATTGCGCTTGAGGCGGATGATTTCATTCGCCTTTTCCAGTTGCGCGATTTTTGCGAATTTGGTCTTCGTTTCCGGATATAGGGACGCTATGACCGCCGACGTGACTGGAATGTTGCCAAGTGATGCTAACGGGTTTCTCATATGCGGCAAAAATAGTAAAACATTTGTAGGAAAACAAAGTATTTGTTGGTTTTCCTATGAAAATCTTGCTCTTTTGAGGGGTTCGCGGTGCTGGCGGCGGTGGGTGAGGGTGTGAAGAAAAAGGTGAAAAATAGGTGGTGAGGCACATGAAAAAAGCCGCCTTGGGGGCGGCTTTTGGTGTGACCGTTTAGGTTTGGCCCTACGCCGGGCCACGGGCAGTTTTAGTAATTCGATTCTGCTATTCCGTCACCGGAACTGTTTCTTTACTGTTGCCGCTGTCTGTGATTTCGCTGCGGTATTGAGTCGGAGTCATCCCTACGAATCGTTTGAATACTTTTGTCATCGCCGAGGAGTCAGTAAATCCTGCTCGTTGTGCTATTTCTACCATGGCGGTGTCGGGCGACGCTTCGATTATAGCCTTTACTTCTTCAATGCGCATGGAGTTTATCCAGGAGTTGAAGTTCATTCCCTTAACGTTGTTGAGATATTCCGACAGGAGTCGGGGGCTGACGCCGATTTTGCGCGCCACTACAGATAGTGTTATACCTTCCTTTAGGTATTGCTTCTTGGCATTACGTTTCCAATTTTCGATTAATGTGTCCATCGTTGGCTGGTTTGTAGTTTGTTCGGGCTTGTAAACCTTCTTTGTGTTTTTGTTCTCACTTTTGCGGTCGGCTTTTTCTTCGGCCGCTATTTCTTTTTCAATAATCACGAAACTTGAACTGAAGTTGATCACCATAATCACCGATGCCACAAAAACGGCTGTGCTGAGCCACATCAGTATGATTTTCATGTCGGTAGGCAACGGGAATGAGTTGATCACGGCAATGATGAAGTAGAGCCACAGCATCATTGTGAGGCGCGCGGCGCGGCGGGCTTTGATGTTTTCGTCGCCCGAGAGGGTGTCGTTGGCTCGTTTGCAGTATTTTATGGTGTCGCTGGTCACCCAGTAGAGCGACAGCGCTATTTCGGCGAAGAGCGCCACATAGAGGCAGATGGATAGGAAATGTGCCTGCTGAGAGCCGCAGAACGCGCGGTAGGAGTCGAACGTCATGTTGAACTGCGGGGCGCTGAAGAGCGTGGTGACGTAGGCGAGCGCCACTACGGCTATGGGCAGCGCAAAGTAAATCGCGTTGCGGAAATTTGCTTTTTTTGAGCGCACTAGCGCCAGAAGGGCGAATGCCACGAGCGCCATCTGCACGTAGAACACGGCTGGCACGAGGAATTCCTTGAGCATCACCGTTGCGTAGCCTTTGGTGATCATCATCACGGCTATAGCGTCGGTTGCGGCACCTATGAAATTGCAGTAAGCAAGATAGCGGCGCGCACGGTTATAGTCACGCGTCACTTTCTCGTTCGTGCGGTAGCATAGCAGAGCCACTCCCAGTGCGAGAGCGACGATGCCATTACATAGGTATGTGCCGAATTCCAATAAGTTCATTCTTTCTTCGGGGCTTTATTTTATGTTATTTTTTGTACCTTTTTGTTGTTGTATCTTCAAAAAACGTTGTAAAAACACGTTCCACCATTTATATTTTCCCTAATTCTTTGCAAATGTAAACGGAAAATTTGCCATTTCAAAATATTTGTGGAAAAATTTTCAATAATGTCTGATAATCAGCGCTTAAGAAATTGCGAAAACGGCCAAAAACGCTGGTAAATTCACGAAATTAACAAAATTTAAGGGGGGGGGTAAAAATAATTTATATTCAGAACGTATTTTTTGTACAAATTTACAACATCCGAAATGTAACACTGCCGTAACTTTGCAGCGAAAACAATAAGGCGCCAATAATTAAGCAATGATAGCCAAATTAATATATAGAATGAATTTAGTTGAAAGGGTGAAAGCGCTAAGCGCTGTGAAGACGACTCTCACACTCTTCGTCTTGTTTGCGCTCGCTTTCCCCGGAGGTGCGAATGCACAGAAAGCATCACTCAAAACCAACTTGCTTTATGACGCGACAGCCAACGCCAACCTTGGCGTTGAGGTGTCGCTTGCCCCAAAATGGACACTCGACGTGTCTGGAAACTACAACGGCTGGACATTTAAGGACAACAAGAAATGGAAGCACTGGCTCATCCAGCCCGAAGCCCGCTATTGGTTCTGCGACAAGATGATGGGACACTTTGTTGGTGTCCACGCCTTGGGCGGCCAATATAATATAGGTGGCTTCGACACCAAAATGCATTTTCTCGGCACAGACTTCCGCAAATGCCGCGACAGCCGCTTCGAAGGCTGGATGGCAGGCGTGGGCGTGGCCTATGGCTACTCCTGGACACTCGCCCGCCACTGGAATCTCGAGGCCGAACTCGGCATAGGCTACGTCTACAGCCGCTACGACCGCTTCAAGTGCATCGAGTGCGGCGAGAAAATCGAAAGCGGAAAGCACCACAATTATTTCGGTCCGACGAAGGCCGCCATTAACCTTGTTTACGTGTTCTAAAAAGATGAAGAAAACAATCAGCATATTACTCATAGCGGCAGCGGCAACGGCAGTGTATGCCAAGCAGCAAACACTCGTCGACGGCAGTGTAAGAATTGTCAACCCGCAGGCTGCCCGCAACGGCGACCGCGTGGCTCTCGACCTCGACTTCGTGCTCGACAGCCTTGACCTCGCGTCAAACCGCGGCCTTGTCTACACCCCGATGCTCGTCAATGGCGCTGACACCCTCCGCTTTCAGTCGGCAGAGGTGTTGGGTCGCAAGCGCTACATCTTCTATCAGCGCAACGACAAGTCGGCAACCGAAAATCCCGTATTCGTGGCACAGCGCCACAACGGCAAAGCACAGACCGAGCACTACAGCGCCAGCGCCGACTACAAGGACTGGATGTCGGGCTCGCAGATTGTTGTAGGCGAAGGCACATGCGGCTGCAGCCAGACACAGATTGGCGAAACAGCCTACAATCCGGTTGCTCCGTCGGGACTCATCACTCCCGAGTGGGACTACCACTACGCTTTTATCATGCCAGAGGCCAACGAGGTGAAGCGCCGCGAAATTGAAGGCAGCGCACGCCTTAACTTCGTGATTAACAAATACGACATCCTCCCGTCGTTCGGCAACAACCAGGCCGAACTGCAGAAAATCCGTAACACCATCGACGTGGTGCGACAGGATTCCGACGTGACAATCACAGGCATCACCCTCCACGGCTACGCTTCGCCCGACGGCAAGTATGCCAACAACGAGCGCCTGGCGGCCAACCGTACGAAGGCGCTTGAGGCATATCTTGAGCAGTACTACAGCGAGATTCCGAAGAGCGTGTTCAACTCCGAGAGCACCGCTGAGGACTGGGACGGCGTCTATGCCTACGTTGAGGACAACCGCGACAACCTGCCAGCAGGCTTCGCCGACGTGGTCTACAACGACAAGTTGACCCTCGACCAGAAGGATGAGACCCTGGCACGCAAATACAAGAAATTCTATCTCGCCAACATAAAGGAAGGCCTCTATCCGTCGCTCCGCCGCACGGACTACAAGATTTCCTACGACATCCGCCAGTTTAGCGTCGAGGAAGCGAAGCAGATAATCAAGGAGCGTCCGCAAAACCTGTCGCTCAACGAGATGTACCACGTGGCTAACTGCTACGAGAAGGGTAGCGAGGACTTCTGTCAAGTGTTTGACGTAGCCGTGAGAATGTATCCCGGCAGCGAACTCGCCAACACCAATGCCGCTTGCGCATCGCTCTTACGCGGCGACCTTCAGAGCGCGGAGTCGTTCCTGCAGAATGCCGGCAACAGTGCCGAGGCAGAGAACGCCCGCGGTGTGCTTGCAGCACGCAACGGCGACAAGGAGACGGCGCTCAAGCATTTCGAGGCAGCCGGCAACCTCCCCGAGGCGCAGGCCAATCTCGAAGAATTGAAGAAAAGAATGTAATAACAATATTTAATCCAAGTTAAAACAACACTTATGAAAATTTTAAAATCAATTGCTGTTGGTGTTTTTGCTCTTGCTTTTGCAGCATGCTCAAGCAACGAGCCAAAGAACCCAAACGGTGAAGAACAAGACGGCAACCAATTCATGTCAATCAGCCTTGGCATGGCAAGCACTGGTTCCCGTGCTGCTACCGATGGTGGCTATGTCTATGGTTCAGAGGCTGAAAGTTCTGTAAAATTAGCCAATTCAATCTTCCTGTTCTACGACGCAACAGGTAACTACCTGACTTCAGGTGAGATTATGGACAATACAGGAACAGGTTTCCTTGACCTTACAGAGACTAGCACTCCTGGTCAAAGCGTAGAGAAGAAGTCGAACGCAACAATCGTGCTCGGTCCTACAAAGGTTAAACCGACACAGGTGCTTGCAGTGCTCAACTACGATGATGTCGCTTCACTCAAGAACAAGACACTTGCCGAAGTGCTTACAACTGTAGAAAGCATTGCAATTTCATCGTCTCCTAATAAGGGCGACCTCATCCTTACCAACTCCGCTTATTCTGACGATGCAAAGGTGGTTACAGCAACTCCAATCACTGCAGCAAATATCTGCGAGTCAGAAACAGCGGCTCTTGCAAACCCTGTAGACATCTACGTAGAGCGCACAGTGGCTAAGTTGAGCATGGTTCCTGCTTCTACCGTAACTGTAGAAGGCGGCAAATACGTGTTCAACATCACTTCTGAGGATGTTTACGTTGACAATACAAAGGTACAGGCTCGCGTCGTTGTTGACGGTTGGCATGAGAATGCAGTCAACGAGTCTGGCTATCTTGTAAAGAACGTTGACAACGCATGGCTCACCACACAGCCTTTCACTGGCTGGAACTCATCTGCAGAATTCCGTAGCTTCTGGGAGAAGGATGTGAACTACGACGCAGCATCTTCTGATACTTACGACTTCACCAAGACGAAGGCAAATCAAGTGGGCACCTACAAAGACGTTGAGTACTACTCATGGAATGAGGCAGCCGCTGCCTACCACGCAGGCTATATCCACCCTAACACTGTGGCTCCAGGCGCTCAAAAGGGTCTTGCTGAGCAATATGCCAACGTGACTACTATGCTTATCGCTGCCCACATCGAGATTTCTACCGACGGCGGTACAACCTGGACGGCTCAAAACCTCTTCCGTAAGGATGGTGTGTTCTACACAGAACTTGCCTACAAGACAAGAATCATCAACGCCTTGACTGGTAAACTCCGTTGGAAAAATGCTACATACAGCAACTATGCCAACCTCGCTCCTGGAGATGTGACTTTGGCGTTCTCAACTGCACACGACAACAAGAGCATTCTTAAGGTTAACGTTGCTTCGGTCAACACTCCTGTAGACTGCACACTTCAGCAGTACACTGGCTCAGGTTGGACAGATGTCGACGTTTCTGCCTATGTATCGACAGTTGCATTGAGCATCAACAACAACGCATCAGCGCTCATCACCGACGTTACTGGTTGGAAAGACGGCGCATGCTTCTATCAAGTGCCTATCGAGCACCTCACCAGCACCGACACTAATCCATTCTGGGGTGTTGTTCGCAACCACTGCTACGAGTTGACTCTTTCAAACATCGCTCGTATCGGTTCTGCAATCTGGGACAAGGACGAGGAACTCATCATCATCCCTGGTAAGGAAAAGAACTACTACGTAGCCGCTCGCTTGAACATCCTCGCATGGAAGGCAGTGAAGCAAAACGTAGTGCTTGACTAACAGTACACACCGGACCGCATAAGCGGCTCCAACCATAGGGCGGCAGCCTTTGATCGGGCTGCCGTTCACCAAGAAACAAAACATCTACACGATTGGGAATAATGAATAAAAAGGCAATCATAGGAAAACTATTGATGGGTGCGGCGCTGATGGCCACTGCCACTCTCGGCAGTTGCATCTACGACGACCAGAGCGACTGCCCGAGCGTCACCGTCCGCTACACCTGGAATATGAAGTTTGCCGATGCGGCGCCCCACGAGGTGCGCAGCGTCAAACTTTACGCCTACAACGCCAACAACCAGCTCGTCTACACGACCGATGCCGACGCCTCTGCTCTCGCGAAAAACAACTATACCATCAACCTCGCCGGCCTGCCGTCGGATGCCACTCGCGTCGTGACCTGGGGACTTGGCGAAGCGCGCAAGGACAACAGTTACACCTTCGGCGCAGCCGACAAACTTGAGTCGCTCACTTGCCTCGTCAATAACAATGACGGAGCCGTCGACGGCGACCTCACGCCGCTGTTCCACTCCGAAGTGCCTGTGTCGGTTGCCCGTGAGCAAGGCGTGATTGACCTTACGAAGGACACCAACGTGATTCGCGTGATACTGCAGAACATCTCTGGCGAGCCTATCGACAAGGACGCGTTCCGCTACGAGATTACCTCAGCCAACGGCTACTTGAACTACGACAACTCGCTGCTCGGCAACCAGCAGATGACCTACACCCCATGGAGCATCTACACCGGCTCGGCAGGCGTGAACACGGAGACCAAGGCTGCCGACGATCAGTCGGTGAGCGTCGTTGTGGCAGAGTTCACCATCAACCGCCTCATGGACGGCCAGAAAACATTGCTCACTGTCTACAAGAAGGACACAGGCGACAAGGTGTTCTCCATCCCGGTCAACGACTATGCGCTGCTCGTGAAGGGTCACTACAATTCCTCGATGAACAATCAGGAGTATCTCGACCGCCAGGACGAATGGAACATGACCTTCTTCCTGCAAGGCAGCAACTGGATTAGTTCAAGCATTATCATCAACTCCTGGAGAGTGATACTCACCGACGTAGATATTTAAATTATGGCATACCAGACCATTGGAGGTCTGAAAAGAACCAATAGTAATTCGATTTTGTTACAATTCTCATTGTTGGCATTGACTGTGAAGTTAGTGCCAATCTTTTTTTGCGTAAATTGTTGGCTGTAAGGTCGGAAATAGTGCTACAAATGGCAATCCGAGTGGGCGGGGATTTTCATAATTGCGTGAAAATAACTAATTTTGGCACGGAAAATAAAATTTAAGAATGAAAAGAAAAATCTTATTGGCATTGGCCCTGCTTACGGCAGCAAGCGCAATGCAGGCTGAAACTAAGGAAAAAGTGGCTTTCGGCGATTTCGAGCATTGGGTTACCCGCACAATCAAGGAGTCGGCGATTATCGGAGGAAAAAACAAAACATTATATGAAATCGGTCCTACACAGACCATCAACGGCAACAAGGCTTACTCCAACCTCGGAGGCTCGCCTTGGGCAACTTCCAACGTGTATGCCAAGGTGGCTGGCGTGGTGAAGGGCAGCAATGCCGTGTTCCCCTATCAGCGCAGCGCTGGCAACAAGTGCGTGAAGTTGTCGACCATCATGGAGAAGGTCAAGGCCCTCGGTGTGGTCAACATGGACGTGCTGGTGTCGGGCAGCATCTATTTTGGCACTATGGTAGAGCCGGTGAGCAGCACCAAGAACCCGTACAGCAAACTCGACATGAACGTGAAGTTCACCAAGCGCCCGAAGTACCTCTGCTTCGACTATATGGTGGAAATCCCTGCCAATGCACAGATGATCTATTCGAGCGGTTTCGGCAAGAAAAAGACCCTCACCGGACGCCAGAACGCCTGCGAGGCATTCGTGCTGCTGCAGCGCCGCTGGGAGGACGCTGAAGGCAATATCTATGCCAAGCGCGTAGGCACAGGCCGCGAGCGCTACACCAAGAGCACCTCGGGCTGGGTCAACAACCACCGTTTGCGCATCTACTACGGCGACATCGTCGGCCAGTCGTACTACAAGAGTTACATGAACCTCATCGACAAGAGCCGTCCTTACTACGCTCGCAACAGCAAGGGCAAGATCGTTCCGGTGCAGGAAGTGGGATGGGATAGCCCATTGGCAACGCCGACCCACATCATCATGATGTTCTCTGCTGGCTGCGGCACAGCCTACGAAGGAACGATAGGCCAGACGCTCTATGTAGACAACGTTGCATTTATCTACGACTAACATAAAAACCATTCAGACATGAAAACAAAAAGGCGAGACCTCAGGGCCTCGCTTTTTCTTTACGCTCCGTGTTTCACAACATTAGAGGTTGATGTAATAATAGTGAATGGTTCTTTCTATCATATCGCTAAGTTATGCAGATAATTCCGCGCTTGCAACATTTTTCATGCCGAAATCAAGGAGTATATAAATCTGCAAAAACTTATTCTCTTGACATTCAGTGATGTTGCTCTCGGAAAATATAAACATCCATATTGAATTTTTCGGTAAATAATCGGCATGAATTTTTGATAACCCCGTGTGATGAGGAGTCTCTCCGGCGAGGGAGAGAGCCCCATCGGATAAGTCCTTCGGCGAAGGAGAGAGCCTCATCGAGGCTCTATATTTATA